>NZ_SOKV02000129.1:0-1472 GCF_004407025.1 Paracoccus sp. DMF | reverse complement strand
GATGGCCGCCGCCAGTTCGGCGTCCGAGCCGTAACTCACGGTCTTGCCGTCATAACTCACGCTGCGCAGCCCGGCGAAGCGGGCTTCCTGCAGCGCCGTCAGCAGGGCCTGCATCCGGTCCAGTTCCATCAGTCCCTCATGAATTTGGGTGTATAGGCCCGCCGTTTCCGGCGTGGCGTGGTCAGGGTTCCGGCCTTGGGCTGGGCCGGGTCGGTCGTGATGGCATCAGATGGCACGGCATCAGGCATGCGGGTTTCCACCCCGGCCTGTGCTTCGAGGCGCCGCCAGGTGGCCTCGTCCCAGCGATCAGCGCCGAGGATCCATGCCGCGGCCCTTGCATAGACCCGGCAGTCCAGCGCCTCGTTGCGTTCCCGCATCTTCTGCCATTCCTGATGCGAATAGCCGCGCCGGTCGCGGATCGTGACCAGCTGCTCGGCCACCAGCTGCTTCAGCCATTCGCTGTCGATCCAGTCGGGGAGGTGCACGGTACCGGCGGCGTCCAGCGCACCAAGTGCCCGGTCTTCGTCGCTCGGCCGTTCCAGCCGCAGATAGCGATAGGTCTCGGCCTTGAAGCTGGCGGTGGCCACCGACCACAGCCGCGCGCCCCGGCGCAGGCGCTTCCCGCCGATGGTGGCATCGACGAAGGTCGGGCCCGAGACCGGCGTCGCCCGGTTGAAGCCTTCGAGGCCCTTCAGCGGCGCGACTTGCTCGAAACCCGCCTTTCGCGACCAGGCATAGACTGCCGCCGCCTCATAGCCGGTGTCGATGCCGAGCCGCGCCACGGTCATGAAGGCGCCGTTGGCGTGTTGCCAGCTTCGGCCCAACAGCGCGGTCAGCTGATCCCAGCAGGTGGGATCGTCGGGGCCGCCCGGAATGACGATGTGATCGACCAGCCAGCTTTCCAGCCCCCGGCCCCAGGCCCAGACATCGACCTCGATGCGGTCCTTCTGCACATCGACGCCTGCGGTCAGGAACAGCCCCGCCATGGGCACCGTGCCGGGCTTCCAGGCCTCGCGCCGATCCGCCAGCCGCTGCCATTCCGGCGCCTCGCCCGACTCGACCCATGTCTCGCCCAGAAGCGTGTTGCGGGCGGCGCGCAGCATCTCTTCCGATCCTTGGGCGGCCAGCCAATCCCGTGCGATGTCCGCCCAGCTTTTCCAGCCGAGCGGCGAATAGAGCGCCGAGAGGTGAAAGCCGATGGCCTTTGGATCAGCGGATACGGCGGTCGCCCGCCATTCACCGCGTTCCAGCATCTGCGTCTTGTGATGCTCGGCGATGGTGCGCTCGCAGCCCTCGCAGTGATAGGCGGCGGTCTCGGGCTTTCCTTTGGCCCAGCGCAGGCGGTCGAACTGCAGCCATTGCATCGCCCCGCAATGCGGGCAGGGCACGAAATAGCGGCGCTGGTCAGATGCCTCGAACTCGCGCTCGATGCGCGATAACCCCCGGATCGTCGGCGTCGAGACCATGAACAC
>NZ_SOKV02000128.1:0-1497 GCF_004407025.1 Paracoccus sp. DMF | reverse complement strand
CTGCCGCCGCGCGCTGATGGAGGCGTGGGTGGGGCGCGAGACGGCGGCGTTCCGTCTGCCGCCCTCGCGCCTCGCGTTGGACCCGGCCGATGCCATCCGGCTCGCGCATGACGGGCGGCTGGTCGACCTGCGGCTCGTCTCCATCGCCGACGCGGAGGCGCGCGGCATTGAGGCGGTGCGCCAGGACCGTGCGACCTACGACCTGCCGCCCGGCGATCCTCGAGCGGCGTCGCTGACGCGCGCCGTGGTGTTCGGCGCGCCGGAGGCGGTGCTGATGGACCTGCCGCAGTTGACGGAAGACCAGCCCGCGCATCGGCCGCTGGTCGCCGCGCACGCGGTTCCCTGGCCCGGCGAGATGGCGGTGTTCCGCAGCCCTTCCACGGACGGGTTCGAGCTGCTGACCACGTTCGGCAGTCGCGCCCGGATCGGGGCGTTGGTCACGGACTTCTTTGCGGGACCGACGTCGCGCTTCGATCTCGGCAATGCGCTGATGATCGATCTGCTGACCGGCACGCTGGAGAGCGTCACCGACCTGACGCTGTTCGGCGGGGCCAACGCGCTGGCCATCGAGAGCGCGCCCGGCGTGTGGGAGATCGTGCAGGCGGGCGCGGCGGAACTGCTGGCGCCCGGCCGGTATCGGCTGACCCGCTTGCTGCGGGGCCAGCGCGGGACCGAGAATGCCATGGGCAACCCGGCACCCGCAGGCGCGCGCGTAGTCGTGCTGGACGACAGCCTCGCGTCGCTGCCGATCACCGAGGCCGATCTCGGCATCCCGTGGAACTGGCGCATCGGCCCCGCGAGCCGTCCGGTCAGCGACGAGACCTATGTCGCGCAAGCCTTCACGCCCGCGGGCGCCGGGCTGCGACCCTTCTCCGTCGCCCATGTCGAGCAGCCATGGCGCAGGCCGCGCACGCCCGGCGATCTGACGGTCCGCTGGACGCGCCGGTCCCGCGCGCTCGCGGCCGACAGCTGGGGCGGACTCGAGGTGCCGCTGGCCGAGGACCTCGAATCCTACGACCTCCAGATCCTCGACGGGGCCGCGGTCAAGCGGATTCTGAGCACGGCCACCACCAGTGCAGTCTACACCTCCGCCCAGCAGACCGCCGACTGGGGCGCGCCGCTCGGCTCCGGCGACACGCTGACCGTCCGCATCTTCCAGCTCTCCGTCCTCGTCGGGCGGGGCGCGGCCAAAACCGCCACCCTCAGTTTCTGAAAGCCATCCCATGTCCGACGCCACCACCCATCTCCTGCTGCCCTATATCCTGGCGGCGCAGGCCCAGAAGCACGTCACCCACAATGAAGCGCTGCGGCTGCTCGATGGGCTCGTCCAGCTCTCCGTGCTCGACCGCGATCTGACAGCGCCGCCCGGCAGCCCCACCGATGGCGACCGCTACATCGTCGGCTCCGGAGCGACGGGCGACTGGGCGGGGTGGGACCTGAACGTCGCACTCTGGTCCGACGGCGCCTGGCTGCGCCTGCCGCCGCGCACCGGCTGGC
>NZ_SOKV02000127.1:0-1500 GCF_004407025.1 Paracoccus sp. DMF | reverse complement strand
CTCCATCGCCATGTCGCGGATCGACACCGCGACGCTGCGCCAGGCGACCGAGGACGTGCTTGCCTTCGGTGTCGTGGTCTCCGAACAGGATGCCGACCAGATCGAGCGGACGAACGACGCGATCTCGCGCCTCGGGTTGATCTGGCGCGGGCTCTCGAACCAGCTGGCGGTCGCCGCGGCTCCGGCGCTTGAGGCCGTTGCCAACGCGATGGCGGGCATTGCCAGCCGTACCGGGCCGCTCGGCATCGCCATTCGTGGTCTCTTCGACAATATCGGTCGCCTGACCATGTACGCAGTGACCTTCGCGACCTTCCTCGCGGGCCGCTGGGTCGCCGGGCTGGCCGCCGCCGCGCTGTCGGTCCGTGGGTTTGCCACCGCGCTCGTCGTCCTGCGCGGGGCGCTGATCCGCACCGGCATCGGCGCCCTGATCGTCGGCGTCGGCGAGTTGATCTATCAGCTGTCCCAATTCGTTGCCCGTGTGGGCGGGGTCGGCGAAGCCTTCCGCCTGCTCTCCGATCTGGCCTCCGAGGTCTGGTCGCGCATCGGGCTCGCGCTCGACGCCGCGCTGGCCCGCATGGCTGCCGGATGGGAGGGGCTGAAGGCCGCCGCGCTCTCGGCGCTCGACGGAACCGTCGCGGGCGTCGTGGGGTTCGGGGACCGCACTGTCGCGATCTTCCAGGGCGCCTATGACGGCGCCGTGGCGATCTGGGGCAGCCTGCCGGGCGCCATCGGCGATTTCGCCTACCAGGCCGCGAACGGGTTGATTGGCGGGGTCGAGGCGATGCTGAACGGTGTCGTCACCCGCATCAACAGCTTCATCGAGACCCTGAACGCCGCGCTGGCCCTGCTGCCCGAATGGGCGACCGGCGAAGGCGGCGTGCGGATCGGCACGCTCGACGCGGTGGACCTGAGCCGGATCGACAATCCGTTCGAGGGGGCCGCGACGGCGGCGGGTACTGCAGCAGCCGATGCGTTTTCGGCGGCGCTTGCCCGAACCTATATCACCCCGCCCGATCTCGGGCTCGGCGCAATGGCGGAAGACGCGCGCGCCCGGGCCGATGCCTATGCGGAAGCTGCAGGAATGCTGACCGATGCCGCGACCCGGCCGCTTGCCGCCTGGCAGGCGCTGAAGGATGCCGTGACCGGGTCCAGTACGGATGCGGAAACCGCGCTGACGGATGCGGCAACCTCCGCCGATGCACTCGCGGCCGGGCTCGACGACACTACTGCCGCGGCCAATGGCGCCGCTGGCGCTGCCCGCGATGCCGGAACCGCCGCTGGCGAAGGGGCCGAGCGTGCGCTGACCGGATGGCAAGCCGTGACGGCGGCGCTGTCGGATTATGCCAGCCGGGCGCGGGAGATTGGCGGCGATATCGGCCAGGGCCTCGTCAGCGCTTTCCAGTCCGCCGAGGACGCGGTGGGAGAGTTCGTGAAGACCGGCAAGCTGAACTTCCGCGATCTGGTGACCTCGCTCATCGCCGATCTCGCCAAGCTCGCGGC
>NZ_SOKV02000126.1:0-1522 GCF_004407025.1 Paracoccus sp. DMF | reverse complement strand
CCGTTCCACCTCCGCCATGATCTGCGCCGCCATCATCGCGGCCACCCGTCCGGGCCAGGTGACCCAGACATCCCGTTCCTGCCGCGCCAGACGGAACACCAGCGTTTCCGCCCGGGCACGGTCGACCAGCGTGCCCTTCTTCTTCTGGACGGCCAGCTGGCGTTCCTGCGCCGCATAGACCGTTAGCGCCGTGCGCGCCTTGATGTAGGACGTCGTATCACCGGGGCCGCTGGCCAGCCCATCTCCACCAAGCGACCGGCGTTGCTGGTCGGGGTCCGTCATTTCCGCCCGCCGCACATCCGAGGCCGCGGCATTGATCGACCCGTCGTCGTGGACGACCAGCCGCCCGTTCTTGCGCGCCTTCTGCACTCCGCCGCGCGACAGCCCGGAATGGGCCGCGTACTCGCGCTCGCTCATGCCTTTCATGGCGCCGTAATGCCTATCAAGATATTGAAAATAAACAGGAAAATACAATCATTCCTGTTGATTGTGCCCCCCTCCGGAGCGATTCTGCGATCAGGAACTCACCCCCGGATCGGAGACCAGACCATGACCAAAACTGCCAAACCCGCCCCCACCGCGCCCGAGGCGCTGATGCTCGACATCGCGAAGCGCCACTTCCTCGTCGAGACGCTGGACACCCGAAACAGCGACGGGCTGGATTTCCACGATGTCGCCGTCTGGTCGATCCGCGCCGCCCTGAATGAGGCCTATGCCGCGGGTCTTGCCGCGGCTCGGCGCTGAGGGGGCCAAAGACATGACCATGGCCATCACCACCATCCGCATCGACTATTCTGCCCTTCCCGAGGGCTTCGACCTGAGCCGCCCAGACGCCATCGCCGAGGTCATTGAGCAGGCGCTGCGCGAGAGCGGGATCCCGGCCGAGGCGTCCGACGTCCTTTCGCACCTCAAGATCGAGCTGCCGACTGCCCAGCTGGGTGCCGCCAGCCGCACGCTCGCCGAGATGCGGCTGATCTGACCGGAGCGATCAGAAAGCACTGATATTGCTCCGATTTGCCTACGATCATACGCCCGACAGAGCGATGGTGTTCGCACCGGAACGATGCAACTCAGCGAAGGATGCCCTGCCATGACCACCCGCCGCACTGCCCCGAACGACAAGGCCCTCGACGCCTTCATCGCCGCCAAGGCCGAGATCGACACCATGCTGGAGCGCATGAAGTCGCTCAGCGACGACCACTTCGAGACCCACCCCGACGAGATCCATTGGGGCCATGTCGGGACGTTGAAGCACTACGCGGGCCTGCTGCGCCAGATCACCGATAGCGCCTTCAAGAAAGGCGAACACGCCGTCTGACGCACCCACACGGCGCGAAGGCCGCCCCGTCCGAGGACGGGGCTTGCCTCCGTAGAGGGCGCGCACACCGCGCGCCCACAGCCACGGAGGCTCCGATGACCACCCCGTCCGACACCCAATCCCTGATCCTTTCCCGCGCCGCGACCCGGCCCGGCTCTCTCGCCCTGCCGCTGCCCGAGGGGCTGGTCGGCGCCGCCGCCAAGA
>NZ_SOKV02000125.1:0-1530 GCF_004407025.1 Paracoccus sp. DMF | reverse complement strand
CACCATGATCCCGGCCTCGGGCGAGTTCACCTACGCGACGCAGGCGATCCGCAAGACCGACGGCGGGGCGACGGTGCCCGAGAACCTGAACGCGCTGGCCGACTCCACCGACATGGTCGAAGCGCTCGACCGGCTGCAGGCGATGGCGCCGGCGGTCGAGAGCGTATCGCTGGTGGTCGCCTGGTTCGGCGACGACCTGCGCGCGGGATCGTGCAAGGTGCGGCCGGGCGTCGAGGTGTCGGCCAAATCCACCACACCCGCCAGCTGGTCGGTGAATGGCGTGAGCCGCGCCAATGCCTTCCTCGTCAGCCGCGACGATCAGGATCGGCCCGTCTATGGCGGCACGCCGTCTGATTTCGCCGTCGTGCAGGCGATCCAGGAGATGAAGGCCCGCGGGCTGCGCGTCACCTTCTACCCGTTCATTCTGATGGACGTGCCGCCCGGCAACACCCTACCGAACCCGTATTCCGACAACGCCGCCGAGACGGGCCAGCCCGCCTTTCCCTGGCGGGGGAGGATCACCTGTTCTCCTGCGGCAGGGTTCGCGGGGACGGTGGACAAGACCGCCACGGCCGCAAGCCAGGTCGCGGCACTGTTTGGCACGGCCATGCCGGCCAACTTCAGCGTCTCGGGTCAGAGCGTCAGCTGGACCGGCGCGCCCGGCGACTGGGGCCTGCGCCGCATGGTGCTGCACTACGCCCATCTCTGCGCGGCGGCGGGCGGGGTCGATGCGTTCCTGATCGGCACCGAGATGCCGGGGCTGACGACCATCCGCTCCGGCACCAGAATCTATCCGGCGGTGCAGGCCTATCGGGAACTGCTCGCGGATGTGCGCTCTATCCTCGGGTCCGGCACCAGGATCGGCTATGCGGCCGACTGGTCGGAGTATTTCGGCCACCAGCCCGGCGACGGCTCGGGCGATGTGTTCTTCCATCTCGATCCGCTCTGGGCCGATCCGGAGATCGATTTCATCGGTATCGACAACTACATGCCGCTGTCGGACTGGCGCGACGGCTTCGAGCATGCGGACGCGGCCGAGGGCTGGCCCGCGATCTACGACCGGGCCTATCTGCAGGGCAACATCGCGGGTGGCGAGGGCTTCGACTGGTTCTATGCCAGCGCCGCCGACCGCTCCGCGCAGGTCCGCACGCCGATCACGGACGGCGCGGCGGCCAAGCCGTGGGTCTTCCGCTACAAGGATCTGCGCGGCTGGTGGTCGAATGCGCATTACGACCGCCCGGGCGGGGTGGAGAGCGGCACGCCCACGGCGTGGGCGCCGCAATCGAAGCCGATCTGGTTCACCGAGCTGGGCTGCCCTGCCATCGACCGCGGCACCAACCAGCCGAACGTCTTCTTCGACCCGAAGTCGTCGGAGAGCTTCACGCCGCATCTCTCGCGGGGCTGGCGCGATGACGCGATCCAGCGCGCCTATCTCGAGGCGATGTATCTCTGGTGGGGCGAGGCCGCGAACAACCCGGTGTCCCCGGTCTACGGCGGCCGGATGGTGCATGTGCCGGAATGCGCCGCCTG
>NZ_SOKV02000124.1:0-1587 GCF_004407025.1 Paracoccus sp. DMF | reverse complement strand
AGGTCGCGATCCGCTTGTCGCAGCCCGCCCGGACCACAAAAGCATCCGTCGCCATGATCGGCCGCACCGGGGCTTCCAGCAGGGTGAGGATCGCCAGACCGTCGACGAGATCATGCGACAGCACCTCGACCCGTCGCCCGGCATTCGCCCCAGTCGACCATTCGACGAGACCGAAGGCGAACCACCCCGCCGCGAAACTGCCGAGGCCGGAGGCTGTAAAGGCTCGGTCGCGCAGCGCATCGATCACCGCGCCGATGCCCTTGAAGGCCGGGGCCTCAAGGTTCACGCCGCAGCGTGCATCACCCAGCGCGGCGTCGCAGCTGGCCTGGAACGTTCGTCCGACGGTCTGGCCAAGGATGTGCGCCAGCGACCTGACCTCGGCGACGAAGGCGAGCCGCCCGCGCCGGATCTGACCGATGGCGCCGCGGCGCAGGAGCACGCGCTGCGCCGGGGCCGACCAGTTCACGCGCCAGACCTCGACTGCCGCATTGTCCCACCGGCCGTCGAGGATGTCGGTCTCGGTGATCCGGTCCGACGACAGCACCCCTTGGGCATCCTGCGCATCCACGGACAGATCCGACCCCGACCGGACTTCGGACGCCGTCAGCCCGCTTTCCGGTTCGAACTCGGTCCCGTCGAACGACAGCGTCCGGTCGTGATCGGTGAAGCCGAAGGTCACGCCGTCCGCCCGGGTGATCCGCCAGCACCAGGCGAGCGTCGTGGTGCCTTCGTCGAGATGGGCCTGCAGTGCTGGCGGGAGCGACTTCACTTCCGCCCCCAGCCGCGCCAGAGCGCGATCGAGGCCAGCGCCGAGGAGACGACCCCGCCTGCCGCGCCGGTCAGGGCATAGAGGTTGAAGGGCCTGAGGTCGAAGGTTCCGGTCGCCAGGTCGAAATCCGCCAGCCCCGCCATCGCGAGGCCGGAGGCGATAAGGCAGGCGAGATAGACGAGGCCGCGGGCAAAGGTCCAGTTCATGTCGTTTCCTTTCCGGTGAAGAGGCTGGCGAGGCGCTGCCACCAGCTGGGCGCGGTGGCGGGATGGGTGGGAGGCGGCATTGGCGTGCCGCTCGGGCGCAGCAAGGCCAGCGCCTCGGCCTCGGTCAGCCGCCTGATCGGCCGCGAGAAATCCACCCTGCCGTTGCGGTCGACGGCCCAGACCGGGACGGTGCCGGTCGGGTAGATACCTTTCGCGAAGAGATCGCGTTCCGCCTCGCGCCGGGACCGAATGGCGGCGGGCTTGAGCCAGCCCATGAAGGCCGCTGCGGCCGCCGCGCGGTTGCCTGCGTTCAGGTGACGTGTCAGCGCAGCCTTGGCGATGCCACCCGTGTTGTAGTGGAAGGAGACCAGCGCATCGAACTCGTGCGGTTCCAGCGGCACCTTCACCGCGCGCAGCACTTCGGCCTCGTAGGTCGCGAGGTCGGTGCGAAAGAGCCGAAACGCCTCGCTGATCCCGGCTTGCGTGTCGGCGGGCATCCCGCGTGGCATGCGCGCCGGATCGGGCGGCCCGGCAGCAGCGGTGTGGCCGATGCCAAAGGTCCAGACGTCCCTCACGTCGAGATAGGGTCCGGGCACGACGCCTTCGTGCCGG
>NZ_SOKV02000123.1:0-1690 GCF_004407025.1 Paracoccus sp. DMF | reverse complement strand
AAAGGCGGCGTCTCGGGTTGCGCCCTGCACGACTGCCTCGATTTCGGCCCGGTGCTGGTAGTGGCACCGCAGCGGCGACAACGTCACCTCCGGCTCCCCCGGCTCGCCGTCGCGCAGGATCAGCAGGCCCTCTGCGGGCACGCGCTCGGGCAGCACCTCACCGCGCAGGGCCTTGGCAGGCAGCGCCGAGAGCCGCGCGTGCAGCGCGATGAGGATGGTTTCGCGGACACTCATTCTATGATACCAGTTCTTGAGAATCCAATGCCGTGAGGAACGTGTATGGACCTTGAAACTGTAGTAAAGGCGGCTAGAGAGGATGAAGTGATCAGGTCACTTTTGAAGCTCGATCCATTCGAAATATTCTTTGCCAATAGTGCGCCGCAGCATTTTGACAAGGAGCAATTCAATTCATTCTTCTCGTTAGAAGTAGCACCCTTCATTCGGGACGCTATTGATCCTAGCAGCGACCTGTTACTTAAGCTCCCATCATTGGGCTGTGCATCTTGCAAAACAGGTGCATTTGGTGTCGCCGCGTTAATTGTGGCAGCTTCTGCTGCCGGCCTTGGGTCGCTCTCCGTGGCATCAACTGCAGTTGTTCAGCTAGCTGCATTTGCAGGCGTAGGAACGACCACCGCGTTGGCTTTCATTGTCTCTCTGGGCGCAACGGTCGCTGGGGGTATTGCGAATGTAGTCAACGCAATTTGTGATTGGATGGGCGCTTGTCCTTAATTTTTTATTCTGGAGCTTGAAGATGGGGCTACTGGATGGGTTCACTGCCGTTGACATCGCGGGCGAGGAAAAGAAGAAGCTCAGAGCGCGTCTAAAGAATGATCCTGGAATATATATCGATTTGAATCACGAAGTATATTGGCTTCTTGTTCGCAAATATCCTGAGAGCGACATAGAGATTGAAGCTTTGGAAATCGTCTTAGCTCAGCTTGATGTTGATGAGGGTAGTAGTGTTGAGACAGTAGACGACGTTGAGGCAGACAGAAGGGTATTTGAAAACAATACAGACAAGCTCCAGTCTAGAGACTACAACTTTTCATCTTCTTATGTTGATCAAACAACGTCCAGCTTTTCAAAGAACATCACATCGGCCACTTCAAGTACATCGTCTGTGAATCTGAGCTTGTCAGTTCCAATCGGAGCGGTCGTAGGCGGCAGTATTGGTGGCGGCGCTTCATATAGCATAACGCGCTCTCTCACTACTGCAATAACCACGGGAAGCACAACGTCAGGAACCGAGACAAAGGCACTTTCCGTCTCAGAGAAGCTCGAAGTTCCACCGCGATCCTATCTTGTTGTTACGGTCTCTCTTTCTCAGAAATTTAGCATATCGAAGGTATCTGGGTTTGTTCAGTTTGACGGCGTAGCAAAAGTCAAGAAGAGCTATAATGATCTAAAGCTTGGGCGCCAGTCAATGCAATATCTTCTTAGAGATGATGCTGGTCGCAAAATCTCAGTCGATGGTCAAATCAGAACTACCTATGTCAGCGAAACAAAAGTGAATTATGCGGAAGGCCCGCTTGACGATACTAGCGCGAGCATAAACGAGTTTCTAATGGCCTTACCTGAAACATTTGTTTCTCGAAACACAAAGCAAATTCCCAAAAGCGGCGAATAAAACCACGTTATCACTTATAATTCAATCTCCCCTCCACCCAGTTGGCCACGATCAGCCCCGGTA
>NZ_SOKV02000122.1:0-1745 GCF_004407025.1 Paracoccus sp. DMF | reverse complement strand
CCGCCACCAGCTGCTTCAGCCATTCGGTGTCGGCCCAGCCGGGAAGGTGGATCGTGCCGGGGGCATCGAGGGCGCCCAAGCCGCGCGCCTCGTCCGAGGGACGCTCAATCCGCAGGAAGCGGTATGTCTCGGCCTTGAAGGTCGCCGTGGCGACCGACCAGAGCCGCGCGCCCCGGCGCAGCCGTTTCCCGCCGATGGTGGCGTCGACGAAGGTCGGACCCGAGACCGGCGCCGCCCGGTTGAACCCTTCGAGGCCCTTCAGCGGCGCGACCTGTTCGAAGCCCACCTTGCGCGACCAGGCATAGACGGCAGCGGCCTCATAGCCGGTGTCGATGCCGAACCGCGCCACGGTCATGAAGGCGCCGTTCGCATGCTGCCAGCTCTTCCCCAATAGCGCAGTGAGCTTGTCCCAGGCGGCCGGATCGTCTGGCCCGCCCGGAATGACGATGTGGTCGACAAGCCAGCTTTCCAGTCCTCGACCCCAGGCCCAGATGTCGACCTCGATCCGGTCCTTCTGGACGTCGGCCCCGGCGGTCAGGAACAGCCCCGCCATCGGCACCGTGCCCACCTTCCAGGCCTCGCGCCGATCCGCCAGCCGCTGCCATTCCGGCGCATCGCCCGACTCGACCCATGTCTCGCCCAGAAGCGTGTTGCGCGCCGCGCGCAGCATTTCCTCCGAGCCCTGCGCCGCCAGCCATTCCCGCGCGACGTCGGACCAGCTCTTCCACCCAAGCGGCGAATAGAGCGCCGAGAGATGGAAGCCGATGGCCTTCGGATCCCTGGAAACCGCTGTCGCCCGCCATTCGCCGCGGGCGAGCATTTCGGTCTTGTGGTGCTCGGCGATGGGGCGCTCGCAACCCTCGCAGTGATAGGTGGCGGTTTCAGGCTTTCCCTTCGCCCAGCGCAGCCGGTCGAACTGCAGCCATTGCATCGCCCCACAATGGGGACAGGGCACGAAGTAGCGCCGCTGATCCGATGCCTCGAACTCGCGCTCGATGCGCGACAGGCCCCGGATCGTGGGCGTCGAGACCATGAATACCTTGCGCCGGTGCGAGAAGGTGGTGGTACGGGCCTCGGCCAGCGTGACCGGATCGCCTTCCTCGTCGGCCGAGACGGGATAGGCGTCGACCTCGTCGAGAAACACATAGCGCGCGGGCATCGACCGCAGGCCGGTGGCGGAATTCGCCCCGGTCAGCACCAGGATGCCGCCGGGGAATTCCTTCGACAGCATCGAATTCCCGGCATCGCGCGACCGGGCCGGGTTCACCCGTTCGCGCAGCGCCGGGCTGTCCGCGATCAAGGGATCAAGACGGCCCCTTGAGGTGCGCTTCGCCAATTCCAGGCTCGGCAGCACTGCCAGCATCGGCCCCGGCGCGTGGTGGATCACGAAGCCGATCCAGTTGTTCCCGGCCTCGGTCGCCCCCACCTGGGCGGCCTTCATGAAGGTGATGCGCTGGGCCGGATGGCCGGGCGACAGCGCATCCATGATCTCGCGCAGGTACGGCGCGCGGGCGGTGCGATAGCGCCCCGGCTCGGCCGCGCCCCGCGACGACAACCAGCGATGCTGATCCGCCCATTCCGACACCGTCAGGTTCGGATCGGGGCGCAGGCCCTGTCGCCAGACCCGGAGCAAGTCCTCGGCGCCATCGAAGCCGAGGTCGAGACCCTCGGTCAGGTCGTTGTCATCGTCCTCATCATGCAAGCGAGACCCTGAGGTCGGCGAGGGCGTCGAGCTGTTCGCGGAC
>NZ_SOKV02000121.1:0-1807 GCF_004407025.1 Paracoccus sp. DMF | reverse complement strand
TCTGGCGGCGGTCGTCGCCTTCTTCGAGGCGCGAAACGGTCGCCTGCACGGTTTCCGCTTCAAGGACTGGGGCGACCACAAGTCCTGCCTGCCTTCGGGCACGCCGTCGCCCACCGATCAGTCGATCGGCACCGGCGACGGCGCGACGACCGCCTTCCAGCTGGTGAAGCGCTACGCCTCCGGTGCGCAATCCTGGACGCGGGCCATCGCCAAGCCGGTGACCGGAACCGTGCGCATCGCGCTCGCTGGGGTCGAGCAGCCCTCCGGCTGGTCCGTCGACACCACGACCGGCCTCGTCACGTTCAGCGCTGCGCCTGGCGCTGGTGTAGCGATCACGGCGGGCTTCGAGTTCGACGTGCCGGTCCGCTTCGACACCGATGTGCTCGACGTGACGCTCGACCTCGAGCGGCTCGGCTCGATCACCTCCATTCCGCTGCTGGAACTGCGCCGATGAAGACCCTCGCTCCCGCCCTGCAGGCCCATCTCGTCGAGGGTACGACGACGCTCGCCTGGTGCTGGCGGATCGCGCGCGCCGACGGCGTTAGCTTCGGCTTCACTGATCACGACCGGACGCTCGCCTTCGATCGCACCGACTTCGAGCCGGAAAGCGGGCTGACGGCGTCCGAGGTCCGTTCCGGCTCAGACCTGTCGGTCGATGCGCAGGATGCAGAGGGCGTGCTGACCTCCGACCGGATCACCGAGACCGACATCCTCGACGGCCGCTGGGACAACGCCGAGGTCGAGGTCTGGCGGGTGAACTGGGCCGACACGAGCCAGCGCGTGCTGATGCGCCGCGGGGCCATCGGCCAGATCCGGCGCGGGCGGCTGGGCTTCGTCGCCGAGGTCCGCTCGCTCGCCCATGTGCTGGGCCAGACAGTCGGGCGGACCTTTCAGGCGACCTGCGATGCCGCGCTTGGCGACGCGCGCTGCGGCGTCGATCTGGAGGACCCCGCCTTCAAGGGCACGGGCGAGGTGATCGATCTGCTGCGCGACCGGGCCTTCACCGCCTCGGGCCTCGGCGGCTTCGCCTCCGGCTGGTTCACCTTCGGCACGCTGGATTGGACGAGCGGCGCGAATGCGGGGCGGCGCACCGAGGTGCTGGGCCATGACGTGACGGATGGCATTGCCGTGCTGACGCTCCTCGAGGCGCCGGTGCGCGCGATCGCCGAGGGCGACGGTTTCACCATCCGCGCGGGCTGCGACAAGCGGATCAAGACCTGTGGCGCGAAGTTCGCCAACACCGCCAACTTCCGCGGCTTCCCGCACATCCCGGGCCAGGACGCAGTTCTCCGCTACGCCACGAAGGATGGCGGGCACGAGGGATCGGTGTTGTGACCTCCGCCGATCCCACCCGCGTCATCGCCATCGCGCGGTCCTGGCTCGGCACGCCGTACCACGACCAGGCCAGCCTTAGGGGCGTCGGTTGCGACTGCCTCGGGCTGGCCCGGGGCATCTGGCGCGAGGTCGTCGGCCCAGAGCCATTCCCGATCCCGCCCTACAGCCGCGACTGGGGCGAGACCGGCCCGCGCGAGGTTCTGGCGGACGGCGCGCGGCGGATGATGATCGAGGTGTCGCCCGCCGAGGCTGGTCCCGGCGCGCTGGTGCTCTTCCGGATGAAGCCCCGAGCCATCGCCAAGCATGTCGGGATCCTGACCGGTCCCGACAGCTTCCTCCACGCCTATGAGCGGCTCGGCGTGATCGAGGAACCGCTCACGCAACCCTGGCGGCGGCGCATCGCCTTCGCCTTCCTGTTTCCGCAAACCTGAGACCCGACCATGGCAACGCTCGTCCTCGGTGCCGCTGGCGC
>NZ_SOKV02000120.1:0-1838 GCF_004407025.1 Paracoccus sp. DMF | reverse complement strand
GGCTTCGGCGCCGACCTGGGGGCCGAGAAGTTCTTCGACATCAAATGCCGCAAGGCCGGGCTGAAGCCGGACGTGGCGGTGATCGTCGCCACGGTGCGCGCGCTGAAGATGAACGGCGGCGTCGCCAAGGCGGATCTGGCGGCCGAGAATGTCGAGGCGCTGCGCAAGGGCTGCGCCAATCTGGGCCGCCACATCGCCAACATGAAATCCTTCGGCGTGCCGGTGGTCGTCGCGGTCAATCACTTCGCCGGCGATACCGAGGCCGAGATCCGGGCGCTGCAGGACTATGCCAGGGCGCGCGGGGTCGAGGCGATCCTGTGCAGGCATTGGGCCGAGGGCTCGGAAGGCGCGGTCGAGCTGGCGCAGAAGGTCGTGCAGATCGCCGAGGCGGGCGGCGCGGAATTCGCCCCGCTCTATCCCGACGACCTGTCGCTGTTCGCCAAGATCGAGACCATCGCCAAGCGCATCTACCATGCCGACGCGGTGCTGGCCGATACCGCGATCCGCAACCAGCTGAAGGAATGGGAAGGCCAGGGCTATGGCCACCTGCCGATCTGCATGGCCAAGACCCAATACAGCTTCACCACCGACCCCAATCTGCGCGGCGCGCCCGAGGGCCATTCCGTGCCGATCCGCGAGGTGCGGCTGGCCGCCGGCGCCGGCTTCGTCGTCGTCATCTGCGGCGAGATCATGACCATGCCCGGACTGCCCCGGCAGCCCGCCGCCGAGGCGATCGGGCTGAACGGCGCGCGCGAGGTCGAAGGTCTGTTCTGACCGCCCGACCCTTTGCCCGTGCCAGGCGAACCAGCGGGCCTGCCCATGCTGCGGGACCGGGCGCATCATCAGGAAAGGAAGACAATGAACGCCAAGATCATCGACGGCAAGGGTTTCGCGGCGACGGTCCGGGACCGGGTCGCGGCGGCCGTGGAACGGCTGAAGGCGGATGCCGGCATCACCCCGGGACTGGCGGTCGTGCTGGTGGGCGAGAACCCGGCCTCCGACGTCTATGTCCGCTCCAAGGGCAAGGCGACGCTGGAAGCGGGGATGAACTCCTGGGAGCACAAGCTGGACGCCGATACCTCGGAATCCGACCTGCTGGCGCTGATCGAGCGGCTGAACAACGACCCCGCGGTGCACGGCATCCTAGTGCAGCTGCCGCTGCCGGCGCATCTGGACCCGGACGTGGTCATCAACGCCATCGACCCGGCGAAGGACGTGGACGGCTTTCACATCTCGAATGTCGGGCTGCTGGGGACGGGACAGAAGAGCATGGTGCCCTGCACGCCGCTGGGCTGCCTGCTGATGCTGCGCGAACATCACGGCTCGCTTTCGGGCTTGAACGCGGTCATCGTCGGCCGCTCGAACATCGTCGGCAAGCCGATGGCGCAACTGCTGCTAGGCGACAGCTGCACGGTGACCATCGCGCATAGCCGAAGCCGGAACCTGGCCGAGGTCTGCCGCACCGCCGATATCCTGGTCGCGGCGGTGGGCCGGCCGCAGATGATCCCCGGCGACTGGATCAAGCCGGGCGCCACCGTGATCGATGTCGGCATCAACCGCATCGAGAGCAAGGGCAGGACCCGGCTGGTCGGCGACGTCGATTTCGACAGCGCCGCGGCAGTCGCCGGCGCCATCACCCCGGTGCCGGGCGGCGTGGGGCCCATGACCATCGCCTGCCTGCTGGCCAATACCGTCACCGCCTGCTCGCGGGTGCATGGCCTGCCCGAGCCGGAAGGGCTGACCTCCTGACGGGGGCGGCGAGCTGGAACCGAAGGAAGAAGGAACCCGCCATGAGCTTTCACGTCATCGAACCCGCGCCCGCCCGCCTGAACCGCAGC
>NZ_SOKV02000011.1:0-112004 GCF_004407025.1 Paracoccus sp. DMF | reverse complement strand
CCCCATCGAGGGGCCGGCCAGGCGTGGGGGCAGCCCCCGGCCCTGCCCGCCGCTTCGCACTTGCAGCAAAGCCGGGGCCATGCCTAATGTGACGGCACCATGACCGCGCTGACCGACCCCGACTCCATCGTCGAAATCACCCCCTCGGCGGGGATCCAGACCGCGCGCCACGGCTGGCGCGCGAAATGCCTGCAGCGCCTGATCCGCATGGAGCTGCCGGTCCCGACCAGCTTTGCGCTCTCGGCCGATGCGGTGCGCGCCATCGCCGCCGGCCAGATGCCCGACCGCGGCCGGCTGGCGCAGATGATCGAGCGCGCCGACGGGCTGGTCAGCGTGCGGCCCTCGGCGCAGAACCCGGCCTGGGGCGGACCGGGCACGGTGCTGAACGTCGGCATCAACCACGCATGCCACGCCCGGCTGGCCGAAACCCGCGGCAAGGCCGCCGCCGACGCGCTGTATCTGGGCTTCGTGCAATCCTATGCCATCCATGTCGCGCGGCTCGATCCCGACATGTTCTCGGACGCGGACGAGGGGCTCGAAGCGGCGCTGCGTGCCTATGAGGCCGAGACCGACGAGGAGTTCCCGCAGGACCCGGCCCGGCAGCTGGCCGAGGTGCTGCGCAGCATGGCGCGGGCTTGGGACGGGCCGACGGCGCGGCTCTTGCGCCAGGCCAAGGGCGCGCCGCCCATGGCGCCGCTGGGGCTCGTGGTGCAGGACATGGCGCTGGCCATCGGGCCGGGCGTCACCGGCTCGGGCTCGATCCAGCTCGTGGACAACGTCACCGGCATGCCGCGCATCACCGGGCGTTTCCGCGGCCAGAGCCAGGGCCGCGCCCGGGGCGAGGGCGCCGAGACGCTGTATCTGACCCGCGACCCGCGCGGCCCCTCGCTGGAAGAGGCCGCGCCCGAGGTCTTTGCCGAGCTGATCCGCTTCGGCGTCGCGGCGCGCGAGCGGCTGCGCGAGGAGATGCAGATCGAATTCGTCGTCTCGGACAGCAGGCTCGCCATCATCGACGCGGTGCGGGTCAGCCGCAGTTCGCGTGCCAGCGTGCGCATCGCGGTCTCGCTGGCGCGCGACGGCATCATCCCGCCCGAGGAGGCGGTGATGCGGGTCGAGCCGCGGGCGCTGTCGGACCTGCTGCACCACCAGGTCGATCCGCGCGCGCCGCGCGACATCATCGCCCGCGGCATCAACGCCAGCCCCGGCGCCGCGACCGGCCGCATCGTCTTCACCGCCGCGAGCGCCCAGGACGCCGAGGCGCGGGGCGAGCGCGCGGTGCTGGTCCGGCGCGAGACCGTGCCGGAGGACATCCGCGGCATGCACGCCTCGGTCGCGGTGCTGACCGAGCGCGGCGGCATGACCAGCCATGCCGCGGTGATCGCCCGCGGCATCGGCCTGCCCTGCATCGTCGGCGCCAGCGGCATCTCGATCGACTCGCGCGCCCGCACCATGCAGGTCGGCCCCCGCACCTTCCGCGAGGGCGAGGAGATCACCATCGACGGCACCTCGGGCGAGGTGCTGGCCGGCGCGGCCGAGATGCTGGAACCGGCGCTGGACGACAGCTTCAGCCAGCTTCTGGAATGGGCCGACCAGCATTGCCGCATCAGGATCCGCGCCAATGCCGACACGCCCGAGGACGCCCGCACCGCGCGCATGTTCAACGCGCAGGGCATCGGGCTGTGCCGCACCGAGCATATGTTCTTCGACGACGAGCGCCTGCCGGCCATGCGCGAGATGATCTTCGCCGGAAAGCCCGAGGACCGCCGCCTGTCGCTGGAACGGCTGCTGCCGATGCAGCGCGGCGATTTCGCGGCGCTGTTCGAGATCATGGCCGGCCTGCCCGTCACCATCCGCCTGTTCGACCCGCCGCTGCACGAATTCCTGCCCCATGACCGCGAGGGCATGCGCGAGCTGGCCGAATCGCTGGACCTGCCGCTGTCGGACGTGACCCGGCGTGTCGAGGCGCTGTCCGAGTTCAATCCGATGCTGGGCATGCGCGGCGTGCGGCTGGGCATCACCGTGCCCGAGATCTATGACATGCAGGCCCGCGCCATCTTCGAGGCCACCATCGAGGCCAGCCGCAACGGCGCCCCGGTGGTGCCCGAGATCATGATCCCGCTGGTCAGCGCCCGGCGCGAGGTCGAGCTGGTCAAGACCCGCATCGACGCCGTCGCCGCCGCGGTCCGGAACGAGACCCGCCAGGACTTCGCCTATCGCCTGGGCGTGATGGTGGAAACGCCGCGCGCCGCGCTGCGCGCCGGCGACATCGCCGAACATGCCGCCTTCCTGTCCTTCGGCACCAACGACCTGACGCAGATGACCTATGGCCTGTCGCGCGACGACGCCGGCCGCTTCATGGGCATCTATGTCAACCAGGGCGTCTATGCCGAGGACCCCTTCCACATCCTGGACCAGGACGGCGTGGGCGAGTTGGTGGCCATCGGCGCCGAGCGCGCGCGCAGCCACAAGCCGGGCATCACCATCTCGGTCTGCGGCGAACATGGCGGCAACCCCGAATCAATCGCCTTTTGTCTGCGCGCCGGGGTGAACTACGTCTCGTGCTCGCCCTTCCGGGTGCCGGTGGCGCGGCTTGCGGCGGCGCAGGAGTCGATTCTGATGGCGCGCGAAACGGCCGAGTCGGAGTTCGATCGGCAGTCCTAAGACCGGCCGATTTTGGCCGGAATTCGCCCGTTAACCATTTTGCCGTCGGCGGGTTTCCGCCAAAATGCAGCAAATTCAATCGAATCTGCGCTGTCACGCGCATGTGGGCTTTCCCGCCCCGCCCGGTTTCGGGCCTTTGGCCGTCAGACACGGCCCCATCCCGGGGCCTCTCCGACGAAGCTGACCGGGCGCGGCCCGGACCGAAAACAGGACCAACATGTCGTTCAAAATGTCATGGCTGGCGCGCGTTTCCGTGTGTGTTGCCGTTCTTCTTTCGCCCGTGGCCGCCGTTCCGGCATTGGCCGACGCCCAGCACCAGGTCGCCTATGAGACCAAGACCGTGCGCACGGCCAGCGGCACCCATCAGATCAGCACCCGCGACCTGCAATGCCTGTCCGAGGCGCTGTATTTCGAGGCGCGCGGCGAAGGCACCGCCGGCCAGCAGGCCGTGGCCGAGGTGATCCTGAACCGCGTCGACCACCCGCGTTTCCCGAAATCGGTCTGCGGCGTGGTCAACCAGCGCGGCCAGTTCACCTATAACAAGAGCGCCCGCATCCGCGAGAAGGGCACCTTCGCCCGGGTCCAGAAGGTCGCCATGGCGGCCCTGGCCGGCGCGCCACGCACCCTGACCAACGGCGCGACCTATTTCCACGCCCGCGGCGTGCGCCCGTCCTGGACCAAGCGGTTCGAAAAGACCACGCGGATCGGCAGCCATACCTTCTATCGCTCGGATCGCCGGATGGCCTCGAACTGATACGCTGACGCGAATCTGCCACGCAAAGCGCGGCCCCGACCCTTGCGGCGGGGCCGTTTTCCTTTCATGGATAGGCGCATGGACCAGCCAGACCGCATCCACCTGCGCGATTACATCGTCTCGGCCGAGATCGGCGCCTTCCAGACCGAGCGCGGCCAGCGCCAGCGGCTGCGCTTCAACGTGGACGTGGACCTTGCCACCCATGTCGTGGGCGTGAACGACGAGGTCGACCGCATCCTCAGCTATGACATCCTGACCGGCGCGGTGGCGGCGGGGCTGGCGGACCGCCGCTATGACCTGCTGGAGACGCTGGCCGAAAAGATCGCGGCGCAGATCCTGGCGCATCCGCGCGCGGCGCAGGTCCGGGTCGCGGTGGAAAAGCTCGACCGCATCCCGGGCGCGCTGGGGGTGACGCTGGTGCGCCGCCAGGCCCGCGTCGCCGCCGAGGCGATCCAGGCGCCGATCCGCGTCATTTTCCACGGCGCCGAAGCGCCGCTGCCCGAGGGCGGCGTGGCGCTGGTGCCCGACGACCCCGGCCTGCCGCTGCCGCAGGGCGGCAATGCGCGCGAAATCGCGCTGCTGGCACTGGACCAGGCCGCCTGGGCGCTGGCGGGGCGGCTGGGGCTGACCGTGGCCGACAGCCGCACCGAGCTCGACTGGGCCGCGACCGAGGGCCGGGCCGTGGTCTGGGCGCCGGCGCGGATGCTGCGCGACGTGCCGGGCCTTGCGGCCGAACCCCAGGCCGCCGCGATCTGGCTGGCCGAGCGGCTGGGCGCCAGCCGGCTGGACTGGGCGCTGCCCGCGGGCACCGAGCCGCCGGCGCTGCCGGCCGGATTCGCCATCGCCTCGGGGCGGCTCTGACGCTTGGCGCTTGAATCGCCGCGACACCGGCGTAGGAACAGCGGCATGGGAACATGGGCATGAGCGACTATTTCCGACCGATCCCCTGCGAAACCGGGCGCTGGCCGCTGGCCGGCGGCTGGCTGCGCTTTTCGCAGTTCGAGCTTTTGCGCCGGGGTGCCGCGCCGCGCGTGGTGGACAGCGCGCCGCCCGAGGTGCTGGCCGCGCTGACCGCGCCGCGCGCCGATCTGCTGGGCCTGTCCCTGGACCGGCCGCGCATCATGGGCATCGTCAACGCGACGCCCGACAGTTTCTCGGACGGCGGCCGCTATGACGGGGCCGCGCAGGCCCGGCTGCTGGCCGAGCAGGGCGCCGAGATCCTGGACATCGGCGGCGAATCGACCCGCCCCGGCGCGCGCGAGGTGCCCGCGCGCGACGAGATCGCCCGGGTCGCGCCGGTGATCGCGGCGGCGCGCGGGCTGGCCGGGATCTCGGTCGATACACGGAAAGCGCGCGTGGCGCGGGCGGCCATCGCGGCGGGGGCGGGGCTGGTCAACGACGTCTCGGGCTTCGACTTCGACCCGGACATGGCGGCGGCGGTGGCCGAGGCCGGGGTGCCGGTCTGCATCATGCATGCCCAAGGCGTGCCCGAGACGATGCAGGACAATCCAACCTATGGCGATGTGCTGCTGGACGTCTATGACGCGCTCAGGGCACGGATCGCGCGGGCGCGCTCGGCGGGAATCCCCCTTGGCCGCATCGTGATCGATCCGGGCATTGGTTTCGGCAAGACCCAGGCGCATAATCTGGCCATCCTGCGGCGGATTTCCGTCTATCACGGCTTGGGTTGCGCCATTCTTCTGGGCGTCTCGCGCAAGCGCTTCATCGGCACGATCGGCGGGGCCGAGGTCGCGGCAGAGCGCATGCCCGGCACCTTGGCGGTGACGCTGGCCGGGGTCGCGCAGGGCATACAAATCCACCGCGTCCATGACGTGGCACAAACAAGGCAGGGCCTGGCGCTGTGGCGGGCCGTGACCGAGGGGGAAGCATGAGCAGGAAGCTTTTCGGCACCGACGGCGTCAGGGGCCGTGCCAATACCCATCCGATGACGGCCGAGATGGCGCTGCGCCTGGGCGCCGCCGCCGGCCGCTATTTCCGCCGCGGCGGGCAGGATCACCATCGCGTGGTCATCGGCAAGGACACCCGCCTGTCGAGCTATATGCTGGAGAACGCGCTGACCGCCGGGCTGACCAGCACGGGCATGAACGTGCTGCTGCTGGGCCCGGTGCCGACGCCGGCGGTGGGCTATCTGACGCGGTCGATGCGGGCGGACGTGGGCATCATGATCTCGGCCAGCCACAACCCGGCGCATGACAACGGCATCAAGTTCTTCGGCCCCGACGGCTTCAAGCTTTCCGACGAGGCCGAGGCCGAGATCGAGAGCATCGTCGCCGGCGAGATCGTCCCGGCGCAGCCGCAGAACATCGGCCGGGCCAAGCGCATCGACGACGGCCGCGGGCGCTATGTCGAATATGCCAAGACCACCTTCCCGGCCGGCCAGCGGCTGGAGGGGCTGAAGGTCGTGGTCGATTGCGCGCATGGCGCCGCCTATCGCGCCGCGCCGGACGTGCTGTGGGAACTGGGCGCCGAGGTGATCCCGCTGGGCGTGGCGCCCAACGGCCACAATATCAACGACGGCGTCGGCTCGACCCATCCCGAGGCGGCGGCGCGGGCGGTGCTGGAGCATGGCGCCGACATCGGCATCAGCCTGGACGGCGATGCCGACCGGGTGATGATCATCGACGAAAAGGGCCAGGTGGCCGATGGCGACCAGATCATGGCGCTGCTGGCCGGCCGCTGGGCCGAGCAGGGCCGGCTGCGCGGCGGCGCCCTGGTCGCGACGGTGATGTCGAACCTGGGGCTGGAGCGCTTCCTGCAGGGGCGCGGGTTGCGGCTGGAGCGCACCGCCGTCGGCGACCGCTATGTCGTCGAGCGCATGCGCGGCCAGGGTTTCAACCTGGGCGGCGAGCAGTCGGGCCATATCGTCATGACCGACTATGCCACCACCGGCGACGGGCTGATCGCCGGGCTGCAATTCCTGGCGGCGATGGCCGAAAGCGGCCGGCGGGCCTCGGACCTGGTGGCGCAGTTCGAGCCGGTGCCGCAGATGCTGAAGAACGTGCGCTATGCCGCCGGCGCCGATCCGCTGTCGGTCGAGGCGGTCCAGGCCGAGATCGCCCGCGCCGAGGCGCGGCTGGATGGCCAGGGCCGGGTGCTGATCCGCAAGTCCGGCACCGAGCCCTTGATCCGGGTCATGGCCGAGGCCGAGGACGAGACCGTGCTGCGCGAGGTCGTGGACGGCATCGTCGCAGCGGTCGAGAAGGCGGCCTGACGTCCCCATCCTGCGGCGGCGTCGCCCGTGGCATCGGCATTGGGTATTTGGAAAACAGAGAAGGCCGCGGTGGCGCGCGATCCGGGCCGTCGCGCGGGCGGCGGCCTTGCCTTTGGGTATTTGGACAACAAAGAAGACCGGTCAGAGCGCCGTCGGATCGTGGTCGTAGAGCCAGGCGAAACGCTCGATCAGCCGGGTCGGGGCCAGGCGGCTGACGGCGCGCAACCCGGCATGGGCCACGGCGCGGGTCGGGCCCTTGAGATGATAGTTGCGGGCATTGGCATTGGCGGCCTCGACGATGCGCTGGCAGCGCGGCTGGCGCAGCGCCTGGTAGCGGGCCAGCGCCGCTTGCTGGTCGGGGTCGGCGGCGAGGCAGGCGGCCAGGGTCCAGGCATCCTCGAGCGCCATGACCGCGCCCTGCGCCAGGAAGGGCAGCGTCGGGTGGGCGGCGTCGCCGATCAGCGCGCGGCTTCCGTCCTGCCAATGCGCCGCGACCGGATGGCGGAACAGGCCCCATTGCCCGACCTGCTCGACCCGCGCCAGCCAGCCCGGCACCGGGCCGCCGAAACGGGCGAAGGCGGCGCGCAGCTCGGCCGGGTCGCCGGGGATCGACCAGCCCTCGTCCTGCCAGTCGGGGCGCTCCAGCACCGCGACGATATTGCGCAGGCCCTGGCCCAGCGGATAGCTGACCAGATGCCGGCCCGGGCCCATGAAGACCTGCGCCATGGGCTGCGCATCGGCTTCGACCGGGATCAGCGCCCGCCATGCCGTCTGGCCGGTGAAGAAGGGCGTTTCGGGACCGTTCAGCAGCGGGCGCAGCCGGCTTTTCACCCCGTCGGCGCCGATCAGCAGCGCGGCGTCGGGCAGGGCGGTGACCTCGTGCCCCAGTTCGATACGGGCGCCGGCCTCGCGCGCGGCCTGTTCCAGCAGCTCGACCAGCCGGGCGCGGTGCACCAGGCGGAAACAGTCCTGCGGCCGATGGCGCGCCAGCTCCAGCCGCGCCACCGGGCGGCCGGTCGAATCGTTCAACTCGACCCGATCGGAGCGGGTCGAGATCGCCTCGAACCGCGGCCAGAGCCCCAGCGCCGCGAGCACCCGCACGCCATTGGGCGAGATCTGCAGCCCGGCGCCCACCTCGCGCAGGGCGCCGGCGCGTTCCAGCACGGTGACGGAAAAGCCGCGCTGCGCCAGCGCGCAGGCGGCGGTCAGGCCGGCGACGCCGGCGCCGATGATGGTGGCCTCGCGATTCACGGCCGCAGCTCGGCACCGGCAAGGGCGAGGAATTCGTCCAGCCTGTCCTGCGGCAGGCCGGCGGCGCGCAGCACCGCGGCGGCGAAGGTGATCGGCGCGGTGCCCGGCGCGGTGATGATCCCGCCGTCGGCCACGGCGCGGGGCTGGTCGCGGTAATGCGCGGCCTCGGCATAATCGGGCAGCCAGTGGCGCAGGAAGTCGAGCCCGTTCGAAGTATGCGCCCGGCCGGCGAGCAGACCGGCCCGGGCCAGCGCCAGCGTGCCGGCGCAGATGGCCGCGACCGCGTTGCCGCGCGCATGCGTACTCTGCAGCATGGCGGACAGATCCGGGGCATCGGGGCGGGTCCAGGCCTCGCTGCCGCAAAGCACCACGATTTCATCCGCGCGCGGCACGGCATCCGCCAGTCCCGCAACCGCCAGACCGCCCATCGAGCGGACGTCGCCGCCGCCCGGCGTGACATGGCGGCAGGACAGGTTGTAGAAGTCCCCGCCGACAGCGGCGATCAGCGGGGTTTCCCAATCGGCGAAGCCGTCGAGCA
The DNA here is from genome assembly GCF_004407025.1 of Paracoccus sp. DMF. NCBI lineage: Bacteria > Pseudomonadati > Pseudomonadota > Alphaproteobacteria > Rhodobacterales > Paracoccaceae > Paracoccus > Paracoccus sp. DMF. The sequence goes on along the minus strand of NZ_SOKV02000011.1, from coordinate 103,568 downwards.
CGACGATCATCACCGGCTTCAGGCCAGGATCCTGCATCCTTCGTCCTCCGGTTCCCGGGGGCGGCCGGCGGTTAGTCGTCGCGATGCACGCGCTCGCGCCGCTCGTGCTTTTCCTGGGCTTCCAGGGTCATGGTGGCGATGGGCCGTGCGTCCAGCCGCTTGAGGCTGATCGGCTCGCCGGTCATCTCGCAATAGCCGTATTCGCCGGTCTCGATGCGGCGCAGCGCGGCGTCGATCTTGCTGACCAGCTTGCGCTGGCGGTCGCGGGTGCGCAGCTCCAGCGAGCGGTCGGTTTCCTCGGAGGCGCGGTCGGCAAGGTCGGGGACATTGCGTGCGCTGTCCTGCAAGCCCTCCAGCGTTTCGGCGGATTGGTCCAGAAGTTCCTGCTTCCAGGCAATCAGCTTGCGGCGGAAATATTCAAGCTGCCGCTCGTTCATGAAAGGTTCGTCTTCGGCGGGGCGATAATCTTCGGGCAGAAAGGTCTGGGCTTTCATCGTTCCTCCGGAAGCCGGGCGCCTGTATGCCCGATCCTTGGCGCCCGCATAAAGGATGAAAGACCGATTGTCACTAGGCCATTCCGACAGGTTTCGCCCATCGCTTGCGCAGCGGCGGCGCGGTGGCTAGTTTCGCGGGACTTGCGCAAAGGACAGGCGGATGCAGTTTACCTCGACCGAGACCTATGTGGCGCCGCCGGATCTGGCCATGGCGGTGAATGCGGCGATCACGCTGGAGCGGCCGCTGCTGGTCAAGGGCGAGCCCGGCACCGGCAAGACCGAACTGGCCCGGCAGGTCGCCGCCAGCCTGGGCCTGCCGATGCTGGAGTGGAACGTCAAGTCGACCACGCGGGCGCAGCAGGGGCTTTACGAATACGACGCCGTTTCGCGTCTGCGCGACAGCCAGCTGGGCGAGGCGCGCGTCCACGACATCGCCAACTACATCCGCAAGGGCAAGCTGTGGCAGGCCTTCGAGGCGACCGGCAAGGTCGTGCTGCTGATCGACGAGATCGACAAGGCCGACATCGAGTTTCCGAACGACCTGCTCCAGGAACTCGACCGCATGGAGTTCCATGTCTACGAGACCGGCGAGACGGTGGTGGCCCGGCACCGGCCGGTGGTCATCATCACCTCGAACAATGAAAAGGAGCTGCCGGACGCCTTCCTGCGGCGCTGCTTCTTCCACTATATCCGCTTTCCTGGCGCCGAGACGCTGAAGAAGATCGTCGCGGTGCATCATCCCGGGCTGAAGCCGCGCCTGCTGGACGAGGCACTGCGCCAGTTCTTCGACCTGCGCGAGGTGCAGGGGCTGAAGAAGAAGCCCTCGACCAGCGAGCTTCTGGACTGGCTGAAGCTGATCCTGGCCGAGGACCTGTCGCCCGAGGATCTGGCCCGTCCGGCGGGCGAGATGCTGCCCAGGCTGCACGGCGCGCTCTTGAAGAACGAACAGGACGTGGCGCTGTTCGAGCGGCTGGCCTTCATGGCCCGCCGGCAACGCTGAAAGGGGCGGCGATGATCCGCGACCTGCGCCCCGAGGACCGGCCGGAGTGGCAGCGGCTCTACCAGGGTTACCAGGCGTTCTACGGCTTTCACGACCGCCCGGCCGGGTTCTATGACAAGGCCTTTGCGCGGCTGTTGTCGGGCAAGGCCGGGGATTTCCACGGGCTGGTCCATGCCGATGGCGCGCGGCTCCTGGGGCTGGTGCATTACGTCTTTCACCCGAACCTTTGGCGGGACGAGGGCGTGTGCTATCTGCAGGACCTGTTCACCGACCCGCAGGCGCGCGGCCGGGGCGTGGCGCGCGGGCTGATCGAGGCGGTCTATGCGGCGGCGGATGCGCGGGGCGTGTCCTTCGTCTATTGGCTGACGGCCGAGGACAACTACGCGGGGCGGATGCTTTACGACCGGGTGGCGCAACGCTCGCCCTTCATCCGGTATCAGCGGCGCCTGGGATAGGAGGGCTTGCGCCCTTGGCGGTCATTCGTGCCGGCCAAAGCTCTCGCGCACATGATCCGCAAAAGCCTGCGCCGCCGAGCCGATATCGGGGTTTTTCTGAAGCCTCAGCTGATAGGAACCGATCGCGCCGAAGCCGTCCCTATCCGTCAGTCGGCGCTGTTCGTCCACCAGGCTGACCGGCAGCGGCGCGATCGCCAGGTCGGCCATGACTGCCGCCAGCTGGCCGGCAGCGGCCTCTGACGTATAGGCGATCCTGTAGCGGCGACCGCCCTTGTCGAGCGCGGCCAGGGCCGCAGCCCGCCAGGGACATCCATGCGAGGACAGGGCGAGCGGGACAGGAGTCCTCGAGAACGCCATGCCGTCGCGGGCACCGACCCAGACGAGGGGCTCCGAATGAATGACCTCTCCCGGCGCCGGGTCGGATTGGGCCGAGACGGTGAGGATCATGTCGATCTCTGCCGCCTCGAACCGCCGGGCCAGGTTCACGCTGGTCGAGAGAAAGACCTCGACCTCGACAAGGGGATGGGTCGCGGCAAAGCGTGACGGGATCGCAGGAAGGTAGCGCACGCCAAAATCGTCGGGGGCGCCGAACCGGACCCGTCCTTCAAGCTGCGGCACCCGAAAGCGGGACAGAGCCTCGTCATTGATGCGCAGGATGTCCTTGGCATGCACGAGAAATGCCTCGCCGTCCGCGGTCAGCGTCACATGGCGCGGGTGCCGGACAAACAGGGCGCGGCCCAGCTGATCCTCGAGCCGCCTGATCTGCATGCTGACCGCCGAGGGGGTCCTGAACACCCGTTTCGCCGCGACGGTGAAGTTCCCGGTCTCGGAGATGGTCGCGAATGTCTTCAGAAGGTCGGTCTCAAGAAGGTTGTTCTGTTGCGGTTGCATGGCGCCATCGCGATCAATTTTCCTGAACGATACACTAAGAACTATGCGCTGTATTGAAGAATATCGCCATGGCACCCTGGCCCGAACAAGGGAGGTCAGGATGGCCAAGGAAACATGCACCATGAACCCGCCCTCACGAAGCCGGTGGATCGGGACTAGCTTGCGCGCCGTGATGGCACGGCTGCGGGATCGGTTTGAAACCTATCGTCAGGACCGGGAGAGGCGCGATGCGTTCCTGAACTTGCTTCGCCTGGACGACCAGATTCTGGACGATATCGGCGTGACCCGGGCAGAGGTCGCATGCGCCGCCCGCCTGCCGCTTCGTTTGAATGCGTCAGATGCGCTGGCAGCCAAGGCCCATGCACGACGGAAGGGGTGGATCGGCTAGCGCAGGACGAACCCGGCGTTGGCAGGTTGCAGGGGTCGATTGTGTTCCGAAGCGCGCATCGCAACCCGCAACGAAAAAGCCCGCCTTGCGGCGGGCCCAGTCGGTCGGTCGGGCTGCATTCAGCGCAGGCCGGTTTCTTCCAGCAGGCCCTTCTTCTTGGCCTCGTAGTAATAGCCGCGCGAATACCATTTCACCGCGTTGTCGTAATTGCCGCCGGCGACCATATAGGCGCCGCGCAGGTATTTGACGCCGTATTTCAGATTGGTCTCGGCATCCAGCAGGCCCGAGGCGCTGCCCTGATAGCCCATGCCGCGCGCGGTGGCGGGCAGCATCTGCATCAGCCCGTAATAGGGGCCGTTGCGGGCGCCGGGGCGGTGGCGCGATTCGCGGATGATGACGCGATGCACCAGATCGACGGGAACCTGGTATTCGGAGGCGTATTTGTTGATCAGGCGGCGCAGTTCCGGCGTTTCGTTGGCGTGCAGGCCGACGGTCTCGGCGGCGGTGGCGCGCGGTTCGACCAGATAGCGGCGGTCGGGATCGACCCGGTTGTCGCCGCAGGCGCTGACGGCCAAGACGCCGCTCAGGACCAGCAGTCCGATGATGGATTTCATCACTGTCCTCGAATTATCGTTGCCGACAGGCTTAGCCGCAGGCAGGCAATTCGTGGAATCAAAAGAAAGGGCCGCCCGGTGCGGGGCGGCCGATGGGCGAAAACTCGCCGTCGCCTTTTGCGTGTATCGGTGGAAATCCGCCGATCAGGCGTGGATCGCGCCGTCGCCGCAGGCCAAGGCCGCCTCGCGCACCGCTTCCGAGCAGGTCGGATGCGCGTGGCAGGTCAGCGCGATGTCTTGGGCCGAGGCGCCGAATTCCATCGCCACGCAGACCTCGTGGATCATCTCGCCGGCGTTCGGGCCGATGATGTGGCAGCCCAGAACCCGGTCGGTCTCGGCATCGGCGATCAGCTTGACGAAGCCGTCGGCCTGGAACAGCGCCTTGGCGCGGGCATTGCCCATGAAGGGGAACTTGCCGACCTTGATCTTGCGGCCGGTTTCCTTGGCGGCTTCCTCGGTCAGGCCGACGCTGGCGACCTCGGGCGTGGTGTAGATCACGCCGGGGATCACGTCATAGTTCACATGGCCGTGCTTGCCGGCGATGACCTCGGCCACCGCCATGCCCTCGTCCTCGGCCTTGTGGGCCAGCATCGGGCCGGGCACCGCGTCGCCGATGGCATAGATGCCCTTGACGCTGGTCTGCCAATGCTGGTCGATCTGGACGAAGCCGCGATCGGTCAGCGCCACGCCCACCGCGTCGAGGCCGAGGCCCGCGACATAGGGCCGGCGGCCGGTGGCGACCAGAACGCATTCGGCCTTGATCTCGTGCTTGCTGTCGTCCTTGCGCAGCGTGTATTCGACCTCGGCCAGGCCGTCCTCGACCTCGACCTCGGACACGGCGGCGCCAAGGACGAATTTCAACCCCTGCTTGGCCAGGATCTTCTGGAACTGCTTCTGCACCTCGCCGTCCATGCCGGGGGTGATGACGTCCAGGAATTCGACCACCGTCACCTCGGCACCAAGCCGGGCATAGACCGAGCCGAGCTCGAGCCCGATGACGCCGGCGCCGATCACCACCATCGACTTCGGGATCTTCGGCAGCGCCAGCGCGCCGGTGGAATCGACCACCACGCCGGCGGCATTGTCAACCTCGACCCCCTTCAGGCTGGCGGGTTCCGAGCCGGTGGCGATGACGATGTTCTTCGTCTCATGGGTGGTGTCGCCGACCTTGACCTTGCCGGGCGCCTCGATGCTGGCCCAGCCCTTCAGCCAGTCGATCTTGTTCTTCTTGAACAGGAATTCGATGCCCTTGGTGTTGCCGCCGACCGTCTCGGCCTTGTAGCCCTGCATCTTGTCCCAATCGACCTCGACATGGGCGTTCACCAGGCCCATCCTGGCGAAGTTCTCATGCGTCTCGTGCAGCATGTGGCTGGCGTGCAAGAGCGCCTTGGACGGGATGCAGCCGACGTTCAGGCAGGTTCCGCCCAGCGTCTCGCGCCCCTCGACGCAGGCGACCTTCAGGCCCAGCTGGGCGGCGCGGATCGCACAGACATAGCCGCCGGGGCCGGCGCCGATCACGATCAGGTCATAGGTGGACATTCAGGTCTCCTTGTTCCCGGCGCCGCTTCGCGCCGGTGCGGTTCATGTGAACAGGCTGGTGACGATCATCACCATGGTGGCGATAAATCCGACCGCCCAGATCAGCGAGCGCCAGGGCGACCAGCCGAAGGCATAGGCGGGGACGTAAAACATGCGCGCCAGCAGGTAGAGCCAGGCGCAAAGCGTGGTCAGGGCATTGCCGGCATCCGAGAGCATCACCAGCAGCACGGCGATGGTGAAGAGGATCAGCCCCTGGAAATGGTTGTCGACCGCGCGGCGCAGCCGCCCGGTCAGGACCGAGAATTCGGGCTGCGTGTCGCGGGGGCTGGCGTTCCAGCGCGCCCCCACGTCGCGGTTCATCGAGGCGGCGGCAACCCCGATCTGCGCCGCCTGCAGCAGCGCAGCCAGGGCCAGCGCGGTGGTCTCGGCCGCCATCAGGCGGTCTCGACCAGGTGGAAGGCGGTGCCGGTGACGCCGGCCTGCGAATTGAACACCCCGGCCGCGCCGTCCAGATAGGTCTTGGCCGCCTGGGCGTCGCCGATGTTGAACAGCGCCCAGGCGCTGGTATCGCTTTCGCGCCACAATTGCAGCAGCGACAACCCGTTGTTGCCGCGATCCTCGGCGTCATTGTCGAAGGCGGTCTTGAAGGCGGCGTAGTTCGCGACCTCGTAATGGGCGATCATCTGGGTCATGGTTCGGCTCCTGGCGTGAGGCGGGCGGGCCGGCACCCCGCGGGAAAGAACGAGACGGACCGGGCGCTGGCCCGTGCTGCGCCGGTCGCAAGAGCAACGATCCGGGGCGGCCTCGGGTTGCCATGGCCGGGGATGCAACGGGCTGCGCGCGTTGCCGTGCGCAACAAGGGCCGCACGATGCGGGTTTCGCCCAGCAATTGCCGGGATTTGCGCCGTGACAGCCGTGCAGCGGGCGTACACCGCCCGTACACAGCCCGTGCACCGCAGGATGCACAGGCGGGATGCGCGCGCCCGGTCCCGGCGCGGCCGAGAGAGAAGGATGCGCGCATCGCCATGGATCACAGATCCATCAGCAGGCGGCGCGGATCCTCCAGCGCCTCTTTCACCCGCACCAGGAAGGTCACGGCGCCCTTGCCGTCCACGATGCGGTGGTCGTAGCTCAGCGCCAGATACATCATCGGGCGGATGGTGATCTGGCCGTCCACGACGACCGGGCGGTCCTGGATCTTGTGCATGCCCAGGATGCCCGACTGCGGCGGGTTCAGGATCGGCGAGGACATCAGCGAGCCATAGACGCCGCCGTTCGAGATGGTGAAGGTGCCGCCCTGCATCTCGGCCATGGTCAGCTTGCCGTCGCGGCCCTTGGCGCCCAGCTCGGCGATTTCCTTCTCGATCTGGGCGAAGCTCTTGCGGTCGGCGTCGCGCAGCACCGGCACCACCAGCCCGTTCGGCGTGCCGACGGCGACGCCCATGTGGACGAAATGCTTGTAGACCACGTCGCCGCCGTCGATCTCGGCATTGACCTCGGGCACTTCCTTCAGGGCGTGGCAGCAGGCCTTCACGAAGAAGGACATGAAGCCCAGCTTGACCTTGTGCTTCTTCTCGAACTGGTCCTTGTATTCGTTGCGCAGGTCCATGATCGCCTTCATGTCCGCCTCGTTATACGTGGTCAGCATGGCGGCGGTGTTCTGGGCGTCCTTCAGCCGGCGGGCGATGGTGGCGCGCAGCCGGGTCATCTTGACCCGCTCCTCGCGCGCCGCATCCTCGGCCGAGCTGGGCGAGCGCGGCGCCTGGGCGGGGGCGGGGGCCGCCGCCGGCGCGGTGCCGGCGCGGGCCACGTCCTCTTTCATCACCCGGCCGTCGCGGCCGCTGCCGGTGACGGCATCGCGCGAGATCCCGGCCTCGGCCATGGCCTTCTTGGCCGCGGGCGCGTCCTCGATGTCGCGGGGCTTCGGCGTCTCGGGGCCGGCGCCGGGCGATTCCACCGCGGCGGCCTTCTTCGCCTCGGGCTCGGCCTTGGCGGGGGCGGCCGCACCGGCGGCGCCTTCGGTGATGATGGCCAGGCGCGCACCGGCGTCCACCGTCATGCCCTCGGGCGCCAGGATCTCGGCCAGCACGCCCGAGGCGGGGGCGGGCACCTCGACCGAGACCTTGTCGGTTTCCAGCTCGCACAGCATCTCGTCCTGGGTGACGCTGTCGCCGGCCTTCTTGAACCAGGTCGCGACCGTGGCTTCGGTCACGCTTTCGCCCAGGGTGGGCACCATCACGTCCACGGATTTTCCGCTCATCTTTTTCTGTCCTTCCTGGGCGTTGGTGCCCGTATCTGCCTTGGGCAACATTTCCTCGGGGCCTGCATCGCCCTGTTCCATGATCTGCGCGAGCAGGGCGTTGGGCGCGACCACCGCGCCCTCGGGCGCGACGATCTCGGCCAGCTTGCCGGCGACGGGCGAGGGCACCTCGACCGTCACCTTGTCGGTTTCCAGCTCGCACAGCATCTCATCGACGGCGACGCGGTCGCCCGGTTTCTTGAACCAGGTCGCCACCGTCGCCTCCGAGACCGATTCCCCCAAAGTGGGGACGCGGAGTTCCACAGCCATCTTATCCACCGACCGTGATGGCTTCGCCGACCAGCGCCTCCTGCTCGGCCTTGTGGCGCGAGGCGAGACCGGTCGCGGGCGAGGCCGAGGCGGCGCGGCCGACATAGCGCGCGCGGCCATGCGTGGCGCCGATGCGCGACAGCACCCATTCGATGTTCGGCTCGACGAAGCTCCAGCCGCCCATGTTCTTGGGCTCTTCCTGGCACCAGACCACCTCGGCGGTCTTGAACCGTTCCAGCTCCTTCGACATGGCCTGGGCCGGGAAGGGATAGAACTGTTCCAGCCGCAGGATATAGACGTCGTCGGCGCCGGCCGCATCGCGGGCCTGCAAGAGGTCGTAATAGACCTTGCCAGAGCAGACCACCACGCGGCGGATCTCATTGTCGGGCTTCAGGGTCAGCTGCGAATTGCCGCGCTCGGCATCGTCCCAGAGCACGCGGTGGAAGTTCGAGCCGGTGGTGAACTCCTCGGCCGTCGAGACCGCCAGCGGATGGCGCAGCAGCGATTTCGGCGTCATCATCATCAGCGGCTTGCGGAACGGACGCTTCAGCTGCCGGCGCAGGATGTGGAAATAGTTCGCCGGCGTGGTGCAGTTCGCCACGATCCAGTTATCCTCGGCCGACATCTGCAGCCAGCGCTCCAGCCGGGCCGAGCTGTGCTCCGGGCCCTGGCCTTCGTAGCCATGCGGCATCAGCACCACCAGGCCCGACATGCGCAGCCATTTCTTCTCGCCCGAGTTGATGAACTGGTCGAACATGATCTGCGCGCCATTGGCGAAATCGCCGAACTGGGCTTCCCACAGGGTCAGCGTGTTGGGCTCGGCCAGCGAATAGCCGTATTCGAAGCCCAGCACCGCATATTCCGACAGCATCGAGTCGGTGACCTCATAGCGCGCCTGCCCGCCGCGGATGTGGTTCAGCGGATAGTAACGCTCTTCGGTGGCCTGGTCGATGAAGGCGGAATGGCGCTGCGAGAAGGTGCCGCGCGTCGAGTCCTGGCCCGACAGCCGCACCGGATGGCCCTCGACCAGCAGCGAGCCATAGGCAAGCGCCTCGCCCGTGGCCCAGTCGAAGCCCTTGCCGGTCTCGAACATCTGCTTCTTGGCTTCCAGCAGCCGGCCGACGGTCTTGTGCAGCTCGAACCCGTCCGGCACGCGGGTCAGCGCGGTGCCGATCTCGGCCATGGTCTCGGGGGCGATGCCGGTCTGGCCGGCGTTGTATTCCTCGCCTTCGGCGGCCAGGCCCGACCACTTGCCGTCCAGCCAGTCGGCCTTGTTCGGCTTGAAGTTCTTGCCGACCTCGAACTCGTCGTTCAGATGCGCCTGGAAGGCGGCCTTCATTTCCTCGATCTCGCCCTCGGGCACCAGCCCGTCGGCGACCAGCCGGTCGGTGTAAAGCTGCAAGGTGGTCTTGTGGCCCTTGATCGACTTGTACATCGCCGGGTTGGTGAACATCGGCTCGTCGCCTTCGTTGTGACCGAAGCGGCGATAGCAGAAGATGTCGATTACCACGTCCTTGTGGAACTTCTGCCGGAACTCGGTCGCGACGCGGGCGGCATGGACCACCGCCTCGGGGTCGTCGCCATTGACGTGGAAGATCGGCGCCTCGACCATCAGCGCGATATCGGTCGGATAGGGCGAGGTGCGGCTGAAATGCGGCGCCGTGGTAAAGCCGATCTGGTTGTTCACCACGATATGGATGGTGCCGCCGGTGCGGTGGCCGCGGATGCCCGAAAGCTGGAAGCATTCCGCGACGATGCCCTGGCCGGCGAAAGCCGCGTCGCCATGCAAGAGGATCGGCAGCACGGCCGAGCGATGCGCCTGGTCTGACAGCTGGTCCTGCTTGGCGCGGACCTTGCCCAGCACCACCGGGTTCACCGCCTCGAGGTGGCTGGGGTTCGCGGTCAGCGACAGGTGCACGGTATTGTCGTCGAAGGTGCGGTCCGAACTGGCGCCGAGGTGGTATTTCACGTCGCCCGAGCCGTCCACGTCCTCGGGCTTGTAGCTGCCGCCTTGGAATTCGTGGAAGATGGCGCGATAGGGCTTGTTCAGCACATTGGCCAGAACCGACAGCCGGCCGCGGTGCGGCATGCCGAAGACCACCTCCTTGACGCCAAGCGCGCCGCCGCGCTTGATGATCTGCTCCATGGCCGGGATCAACGCCTCGCCGCCGTCAAGGCCGAAGCGTTTGGTGCCCATGTACTTGACATGCAGGAACTTCTCGAAGCCCTCGGCCTCGACCAGCTTGTTCAGGATGGCGCGGCGGCCTTCGCGGGTAAAGGCGATTTCCTTGCCATAACCCTCGATGCGTTCCTTCAGCCAGGCGGCCTGCTCGGGGTCCGAGATATGCATGAACTGCAGCGCGAAGGTGCCGCAATAGGTGCGCCGCATCAGGTCGGTGATCTGCCGGACCGAGGCGATCTGCATGCCCAGCACATTGTCGATGAAGATCGGCCGGTCCAGGTCGGCGTCCGAAAAACCGTAGGTCTTGGGGTCCAGCTCGCCATCGCCGGGGACCTCGCGCATGCCAAGCGGATCCAGGTCGGCATGCAGATGGCCGCGGATGCGGAAGGCGCGGATCAGCATGATGGCGCGCACGCTGTCCAGCACGGCGCGCTTCAGCTGCTCGTCGGTCAGGCTGACGCCCTTTTCGCCGGCCTTGGCGGCGATCTTGTCCAGCGCGGCCTTGGCCTCGGACTTGGACGACATCGGCCATTCGCCGGTCAGCGCCGAGGTCAGCTCGTCCGACGGCATCGGCGGCCAGTCGCGGCGTTGCCAGCTTGCGCCCTTGGCCTCGCGCGTGACGGTGGCTTCCTCGTCGCCGAGGCTGCGGAAGAAGGCGTCCCAGGCCTGATCGACCGCCGCCGGATCCTGGGCCCAGCGGCCATAGAGCTGCTCGACATAGGCGGCGTTATGGCCTTGCAGGAAACTGGAATCGTGGAAGGCCGAGTTGGGAGATTGATCGTTCATGGCATTGCCTCCGGGAAATCCTATCGGTTGGCGCCCTGGTCCAGGGCGTCCTTGGTCTTGTGGCCGTGGCTGGCCCGCGTGCCGGCCATCAGCGTTGTCTGTCGATCCTGATACCATTGCGGCAGGCCGGCGCGCGGCTGGCGCAGCAGGGCCGGGAGTTGCCGCCCGGCCAGCAGGGCGCCGCGCAGCTGCGGCAGATCCCAGCGCCCGCCCGCCAGGTCCTTGGGCAGCTCGGCCAGCACCATGCGCAGATACCACAGCGCATAGCGGGCGAAATCGCGGCCCTGCCGGTCCGAATTGCGGCGGATGAAATAGGCGATGTTCAGAAGCGCCAGGGCGGTATTCACCCGGCGCCGGTCGCGGCCGGCCGCCGCCTCGAGGTGGTGGATCGGCGCGTCGGGGGCAAAGGCCAGGATCCCGTGCCGGCCGAAGCGATAGCTCGCGTCCAGGTCCTCGGCGATGGCGCTGCCGACCAGCCCGTCGTCGAAGGGCTCGGCCAGCGCCACGGAACGGCGCAGGGTCAGGGCGAAGCCGGTGATGAAATCCACGCGAGCCAGCCCCTCGGGCAGGCTCGCGTCGCCGTGCCAGCGCCGTTCGGGCCGGTCGTAGCCGACAAAGCGCTGGTCGGCCGGGATCATCAGCAGGTGGCGCAGCGCCAGGTCGAGGCCGCGCGAGCGCCGGTTCGCGACCAGGGCGCCGGCGCGGTTGGTCGCCTTGATCGCGGCACCCGGCTGCGGCGCCCGGTCCAGGGGCGTGTTGCAGCAGGAGATCGCCACGATCCGGCCGCGGGCATCGGCGCGGTAATGCGCCATGATCCGCGCCGCCGCCTGGCGGTGCAGCATGGCGTCATCGTCGATCAGGAACAGGATGTCGGCGCCGGCCAAGGCGATGCCTTGGTTGCGCTGCGCGGTCAGCGACTTGCGATGGGCGGGCACATAGGTCAGCGGGCAGGGGCCGGTCTCGGCGATCACCGCCTCGACGCCGGCGCGGTTCTGCTGCCAGTCGTCGCTGGCATCGACGATGACGATCTCGGCCGGCGGTTCGGTGGAGGTCAGCGCATGGCGCACGCAGTCGCAGAGCATGGCGCCGCGATTGTAGGTCGAGACGCACAGCGCCCAGCTTTCGGCGCGCTGCGGGTCGGGGGCAGGCGCGGGGGTCATCCTCGCCTCCCGCAGGGGACGGGCCGGGACGCCGCCGCGCGACAGGGCCGGGCCTGGGCGGGTCGAAAGGCGATCTGGCGACGGGGGCGGTCCACTCTGGCACCTGGCTTGGATGGTTTCGGCGCGGCCCCCGCAAGGTAGGCAGGGACCACGCCTAAGTCAAAAACCCTACGAAGACGTTACCGGCCGAGAGCCTTCAGCACGGCTTCGCCCAGACCGGCAGGGCTGTCGGCGACGATGATCCCGGCCGATTTCATGGCCTCGATCTTGGATTCCGCGTCGCCCTTGCCGCCCGAGACGATGGCGCCGGCATGGCCCATGCGGCGGCCCTTCGGCGCGGTGCGCCCGGCGATGAAGCCGGCGGTCGGCTTCCACTTGCCCTTGCGCTTCTGCTCGGCCAGGAACTCGGCGGCCTCTTCCTCGGCGGAACCGCCGATCTCGCCGATCATGATGATCGACTCGGTCTCGGGGTCGTCCAGGAACATGCGCAGCACGTCGATATGCTCCATGCCCTTGATCGGGTCGCCGCCGATGCCGACGGCCGAGGACTGGCCCAGGCCCACGTCCGAAGTCTGCTTCACCGCCTCATAGGTCAGCGTGCCGGAACGCGACACGACGCCGACCGAGCCGCGCTTGAAGATGCTGCCGGGCATGATGCCGATCTTGCATTCGTCGGGCGTCATGATGCCGGGGCAGTTCGGCCCGATCAGCAGCGATTTCGAGCCTTGCAGTGCGCGCTTGACCTTCATCATGTCGAGGACCGGGATGCCCTCGGTGATGGCGACGATCAGCGGGATCTCGGCGTCGATGGCTTCCAGGATCGAATCGGCCGCGAAGGGCGGCGGCACATAGATCGCGGTCGCATTGGCGCCGGTTTTCGCCACGGCCTCGTGGACCGAGTTGAAGACCGGCAGGCCCAGGTGTTCGCTGCCGCCTTTGCCGGGGGTCACGCCGCCGACCATCTTGGTGCCGTAGGCGATCGCCTGTTCGGTGTGGAACGTGCCTTGCGAGCCGGTGATGCCCTGGCAGATGACTTTGGTGTCTTTGTTGACGAGAACGGCCATTAGCTCATACCCTTGCATTCATTTCTGCGACGTGACCGGCCACAGCATTCAAGTAGCTGTAAGCCATGCCCCATGGCGAAATGTGCTTCGTTTCGTTGCGATCCGACTCGGCTTCGATGTGAGTGACGACCCATTCGTGACCGGCATCGTTGAAGATTTCGGTATCGCGCTGCATGATGAAAGTGCGTAATTTTCTGGCGTGAAGAATGATGTTCGTCGCTTGGAATAGAGACCGTTCTTCATTGTAGTCCTGCGGACGCGCAATGAAGCGCCACCTGCCGCCTTCAATTTCGATACCGCGGATATCATAAATTTCTAGTGCCCGCCGTGCGTGAATTGAGAAGCTAGTGGTTCGGTCCATGATCTGCGCCCCTAGTTCTTCCGCAATTTCAGTGTTGGGAAGATAGGATGTTCCGCTAAGAGCAATGAGAGAAATCGCATCTCGCATTGCGGCTTTGTGAGCCAACGCTGCTGCGTTGGCTCGATCAAAGCCAAAATAACGGCCGGGCAGATCAGCGATTTGCATCAGCCCTTCACCGCCTTCACGATCTTCTGCGCCGCATCCGACAGGTCGTCGGCGGCGATCACGTTCAGGCCGGATTTCGAGATGATCTCCTTGCCCAGCTCGACGTTGGTGCCTTCCAGGCGCACGACCAGCGGGACTTGCAACCCGACTTCCTTCACCGCGGCGATGATGCCCTCGGCGATGATGTCGCAGCGCATGATGCCGCCGAAGATATTGACCAGGATGCCCTTCACGTTCGGGTCCGAGGTGATGATCTTGAACGCCTCGGTGACCTTTTCCTTGGTGGCGCCGCCGCCGACGTCAAGGAAGTTCGCGGGCTCGGCGCCGAACAGCTTGATGATGTCCATGGTCGCCATGGCAAGGCCCGCGCCGTTCACCATGCAGCCGATCTCGCCGTCCAGCGCGATATAGTTCAGGTCGAACTTGGAGGCGGCCAGCTCTTTCGGGTCTTCCTCGGTCTCGTCGCGCAGCGCCATGATGTCGGGCTGGCGATAGAGCGCGTTGTTGTCGAAGCCCATCTTGGCGTCCAGCGCCTTGAGGTTGCCTTCCTTGGTCACGATCAGCGGGTTGATCTCCAGCATCTCCATGTCCTTCTCGATGAACATGCGATACAGATTGCGGATCAGCGCCACGCATTGCTTGACTTGGCCGCCGGTCAGACCCAGCGCGAAGGCCACGCGGCGGCCGTGGAAGTCCGAGAGCCCCGAGGCCGGATCGACCGAGAAGCTGACGATCTTTTCCGGGGTCGAGGCCGCGACTTCCTCGATGTCCATGCCGCCCTCGGTCGAGGCGACGAAGCTCACGCGCGAGGTCTGGCGGTCGACCAGCAGCGCCAGATACAGCTCGCGCTCGATGTCGCTGCCGTCCTCGATATAGATGCGGTTGACCTGCTTGCCGGACTCGCCGGTCTGGTGCGTGACCAGGGTGCGGCCCAGCATCTGCCGGGTCAGTTCCTCGGCCTCGGCCACGGATTTCGCCAGGCGGACGCCGCCTTTTTCACCGGCGGCCGCTTCCTTGAAATGGCCCTTGCCGCGGCCGCCGGCGTGGATCTGCGCCTTGACGACCCAAAGCGGCCCGTCCAGCTCGCCCGCGGCGGATTTCGCCTCGTCGGCCTTGACGACGACGCGGCCGTCCGAGACCGGGGCGCCGTATTGGCGCAGCAGCGCCTTGGCCTGGTATTCGTGGATGTTCATCTGAGTTCCCCCGCATTAGTCGGTTGGCCGGGCTTGTGGCACATCCGCGCCGGCCTCCAAAGCACTATGCGCCGGGATTTGCAGAAAACCCGCCGCTTTTGCGGGTTTGTGATCACAGCCGTTCAGGCTGTGATCGCAAAAGCCCGGACCGTTACCGCAAGCAGGATCGGAGCGGTCGCGGTTGCCCCTGCGTCAACCCGCTTTTGCTTTGACTTTGCCGCTGCCGGCGCCAGAACTGACCGGGCGAAATTTCTGGAAACGCAGGATTTGAAACATGGCGGATTATCCGACGAACGACAACGATACGTTGCGGGGTACCGAATCGTCCGAGACGATCGACGGCCTGGCGGGCAATGACACGATCTATGGCTATGGCGGCAACGACACGTTGATCGGCGGCACGGGCAACGACGTCTTCGCGATCGGCGGCACCGGACCGGGCACGGATTTCTTCAACGGCGGCGAGGGTGCCGACCAGATCCGGCTCTATTCCGACCTGACGGTGTCGAGCCTGCTGCTGGATGCGGCGCATCTTTCCAGCACCGAGACGCTGAACTTCTATGGCTATGATATCGAGGGCACCGGCGGCAACGATGTCTTCGACATCAGCGGCATCACCTATACCGGCAGCTATGACCGCATCTATATGAATGACGGCAATGACAGCTTCACCGGCTACCTGGGCAACGACAATGTCGATGGCGGTTCGGGCAATGACACGCTGCGCGGCGGGGCGGGCAACGACACGCTGATCGGCGGCTCGGGCGACGATTCGCTCGTTGGCGGCAGCGGCAGCGACGTGTTCTATATCGGCGGTACCGATTTCGGCCGCGATATCTTTGCCGGCGGCGATGGCGCCGACGAGATCCGCATGGTCTCGGACGTGACGGTCTCGAGCCTGCAACTGACCTCGGCCAACGTGCTCAGCACCGAGACGCTGAACTTCTATGGCTATGACATCGAAGGCACGGGCGGCGCGGACAGTTTCAACATCAGCGGCATCACCTACGCCAGCAGCTACGGCCGCATCTATATATATGACGGCAATGACAGCTTCATCGGCTATCAGGGCAACGACAATGTCGATGGCGGTTCGGGCAACGATACGCTGCGCGGCGGGGCTGGCAATGACACGCTGATCGGCGGCTCGGGCAACGATTCGCTGGAGGGTGGCAGCGGCAGCGACGTGTTCTATATCGGCGGCACGGAATTCGGTCGCGACGTCTTCAACGGCGGCGACGGCGCCGACGAGATCCGCATGGTCTCGGACGTGACGGTGTCGAGCCTGCAGCTGACCTCGGCCAACGTCCTCAGCACCGAGACGCTGAACTTCTATGGCTACGATATCGAAGGCACGGGCGGCGCGGACAATTTCAACATCAGCGGCATCACCTACGCCAGCAGCTATGGCCGCATCTATATGTATGACGGCAATGACGTATTCACCGGCTATCGCGGCAACGACAACGTGGATGGTGGTTCCGGCAATGACACGCTGAACGGCGGCGCCGGCAACGACACCCTGATCGGCGGATCGGGCAACGACCGGCTGGTCGGGGATAGCGGCGACGACGTCTTCTATCTCTGGGGCACCGATATCGGCCAGGACACCTTTTTCGGGGGCGACGGCGGCGACCAGATCCGGCTGGTGGGCGATCTGACCGTCTCGCGCCTGATCCTGACGGCCGATACCGCCAAGAGCATCGAGACGCTGAACTTCTATGGCTATGACATCGAAGGCACCGGCGGCGCCGACGTCATCAACATCAGCGGCGTGGGTGGGGCCAGCAGCTATGACTGGATCGAGTTGAACGACGGCAACGACCTGTTCATCGGCCACCGCGGCGACGATTATGTGCGCGGCGGGGCGGGCAGCGACTCGCTGAACGGTGGGGCGGGCAATGACCGGCTGGACGGCGGCGCCGGCGTCGACCTGGCCGCCTATGGCGCGGCGACCGGCGGCGTGAGGGTGAACCTGTCGCTGACCACGGCTCAGGTCATCGGCGGCGGGCAGGGCACCGACACCCTGCTCAACATCGAGAACGTGAACGGTTCGGCCTTCGCCGACGTGCTGACCGGCAACGGCGCGGCCAATGTGCTGTTCGGCGCTGCGGGCAACGACCTGCTTGTCGGTGGTGCCGGCAACGACGTGCTGAACGGCGGGCTGGGCGTCGATACCGCCGGCTATGGCGGTGCCAGCGCCGGGGTCACTGTCAACCTGGCGTTGACTGCGGCGCAGTTCATCGGCGGCGGGCAGGGCTCCGACCGGCTGAACAGCATCGAGAACGTGAACGGCTCGAATTTCGCCGACCGGCTGCTGGGCAATGCCGCGAACAACGTGCTGAATGGCGCCGGCGGCAACGACCGGCTGGAAGGGCAGGGCGGCAACGACACGCTGAACGGTGGCATCGGCGCCGATACCCTTCTGGGCGGGCTCGGCAACGACGTGCTGAACGGCGGCGTGGGCAACGACCTGCTGAACGGCGGCGCCGGGGCCGATGCCTTCGTCTTTGCCGTCAACAACGGCGCCGACCGCATTGCCGATTGGCAGGACGGCATCGACCGCATCCGCATCGTCTCGGGCAACTGGCAGGGTGAGCGTTACGACAGCTTCGACGACCTCGACATCCGCCAGACCGGGGCAGGGGCGGAGGTCAGCTTCGGCGGCACCACCATCACGCTGGCCGGCGTGCAGGCCGGGGTGCTGAACGCCGGAGATTTCGTCTTCGTCTGAGCCAAGAAAAAACCCCGCGGCTGCGTGCCGCGGGGTTTCCCGTTTGCCGAAGGGCGCCGATCAGGCCAGCGAGGCGTCGATGCCCTTGCAGGCCGCGACCAGACCCTTGACCGCGTCGACCGACTTGTCGAACATCGCCTGCTCGTCCTTGTTCAGCTCGATGTCGATGACCTTCTCGATGCCGCCGGCGCCGATCACGGTCGGCACGCCGACATAGAGGCCGTTCAACCCATAGGCGCCGTCCACATAGGCGGCGCAGGGCAGCACGCGCTTCTGATCCTTCAGATAGGCTTCCGCCATCTCGATGGCCGAGGTGGCCGGGGCGTAGAAGGCCGAGCCGGTCTTCAGCAGGCCGACGATCTCGGCGCCGCCGTCGCGGGTGCGCTGCACGATGGCGTCCAGCTTTTCCTGCGTGGTCCAGCCCATCTTGACCAGGTCGGGCAGCGGGATGCCGGCGACGGTCGAATAGCGGGCCAGCGGCACCATGGTGTCGCCATGGCCGCCCAGCACGAAGGCGGTCACGTCGCGCATCGAGACGCCGAATTCCAGCGACAGGAAGTGGCGGAAGCGCGCCGAATCGAGCACGCCGGCCATGCCGACGACCTTTTCGGCCGGCAGGCCGCTGAACTCGCGCAGCGCCCAGACCATCGCGTCCAGCGGGTTGGTGATGCAGATCACGAAGGCGTTCGGGGCATATTGCTTGATGCCTTCGCCGACCGATTTCATCACCTTCAGGTTGATGCCCAGAAGGTCGTCGCGCGACATGCCGGGTTTGCGCGGCACGCCGGCGGTCACGATGCAGACGTCGGCGCCGGCGATGTCGGCATAGTCATTCGCGCCCTTCATCACGGCGTCGAAACCCTCGGACGGGCCCGATTGCGCGATGTCCAGCGCCTTGCCCTGAGGCGTGCCCTCGGCAATGTCGAACAGGACGACATCGCCCAGTTCCTTCATCGCGGCCAGATGCGCCAGCGTGCCGCCGATCTGCCCCGCACCGATGAGTGCGATCTTGGGTCGGGCCATGAGTCAACCTCCGATTTCCATGATGGTTTCGCGGGGTGGGGTAGTCCCTTGGAATGGGAATCGCAAGCCATCTTGGCGCGCGAGCAAGAAGATTGCGCGCTGTCAACCGCTAACATGCCGAAACGGTCCCCGGCGTTGCCAAGGTCGGCGGGCTGGCGTAACCGGGACCGGGGATACCGGAGACGCGCATGGATCTGCTGGGTTGGGTGCTGGCGGCGGTGGCCGCCTTTTCGATCGGCCTGGCCAAGGGCGGGCTGTCGATGGTGGGCACGATCTCGGTGCCGCTGATGGCGCTGGTGATGTCGCCGGTGCAGGCGGCGGGGATCCTGCTGCCGGTCTATGTCGTCTCGGACATCGGCGGGCTGATCGCCTTTCGCCGCGATTTCGACGCGAGGGTGCTGGCGACGGTGGTGCCGGGCGCGATCACCGGCATCGGCCTGGGCTGGGCCACGGCGCATCTGGTCGACGACCGCCAGGTTGGCCTGATCGTCGGCGTGATCGGCATGGCCTTCGCGCTGAACGCTCTGCTGCGGCGCGGCGCGGGCGGGGCGGCGCGGGCGCCGGATCGGCTGCGCGGCGGGCTCTGGGGCACGGTCTCGGGCTATACCAGCTTTGTCAGCCATTCCGGCGCCGCGCCCTATCAGGTCTATGCCCAACCGCTGCACATGCCGCCGCTGACCTATGCCGGCACCACGACGATCTTCTTTGCCATCTGCAATGCGGTGAAGCTGATTCCCTATGCCATGCTGGGCCAGTTGTCGCTGCACAACCTGGCGATCTCGGCCGGGCTGATGCTGCCGGGCATCCTGGGCGTGCTGGCGGGGCTGTGGCTGGTCAGGCGCATGTCGCCGCAGGTTTTCTATGGGTTCATCACCTGGGCGCTGATGATCGTTTCGGCAAAACTGATCTGGGACGGGCTCTGACGCCGCGCTGCGGCAAAACAGCTCTTGCGATTCGGATCGTTTGCGGGCAGTTTCGCGCAAGATTATTACGCGAGGCGCCGATGACCCGTCCCTATCGCTCAGTTCTCTACATCCCCGCGGCCAATGCCCGCGCCATGGACAAGGCCCGCACGCTGCCGGCGGATGCGATCATATTCGACCTCGAGGACGCGGTGGCGCCCGGTGAAAAGCCGGCGGCGCGCGAGATGCTGAAACAGGCGCTGCAGACGGATTACGGCGCCCGCGCCCGGATCGTGCGCATCAACGGGCTGGATACCGAATGGGGCCAGGATGACGCCCGCGCCTTTGCCAGCGGCGCCGATGCGGTGCTGATCCCCAAGGTCAGCCGCCCCGAGGATCTGGACCGCGTGGCCGCGCTGGTGTCCGAAACCCCGTTCTGGGCGATGATGGAGACGCCGGCCGGGATGCTGAACGCCGGCGCCATCGCCGCCCATCCCCGCTTGGCCGGCATGGTCATGGGCACCAACGACCTGGCCAAGGACCTGGGCAGCCGCTTCCGCCCCGACCGCCTGCCGATGATGGCGGGCCTCGGCCTGTGCCTGCTGGCCGCCCGCGCGCATGGCCGGGTGATCGTCGATGGCGTCTACAATACCTTCAAGGACGACGACGGCCTGCGTGCCGAATGCGAGCAGGGCCGCGACATGGGCTTCGACGGCAAGACCCTGATCCACCCCGCCCAGGTCGAGATCGCCAATGCCGTCTTCGCGCCCAGCGGGGACGAGATCGACCTGGCCCGGCGCCAGATCGAGGCCTTCGACGCCGCCTCGGCGCAGGGCAAGGGCGTGGCCGTGGTCGACGGCCGCATCGTCGAGAACCTGCATGTCGCCACCGCGCGCGGCACGCTGGCCAAGGCCGAGGCCATTGCGCGTCTGGCCAGCTAGGTCCAACCTGCGCCGGATACATCCAGCAAGGGGAAAGCCAGATGTTGATCCTGATCCTTGGCGTGGCCCTGTGGTGGGCGGCGCATCTCTCGAAGCGGCTGGCGCCGGGCCTGCGCGCCCGGCTGGGGCGCGGCGGCGTAGCCGGGCTGCTGGCGCTGTCGGTGGTTCTGATGATCTTCGGCTATCGCCTGGCGGACGGGCCCTGGTGGTGGGGCGCTTCGGCGCCGCTCAAGGGCATCAACAACCTGCTGGTGCTGGTGGGTTTCTACCTGTTCGCGGCCGCCGGCATGAAGACCCGCATCACCGCGCGCATCCGCCATCCGCAGCTGACCGGCTTTGCGCTCTGGGCCTTTGCGCATCTGCTGCCGAACGGCGACCTGCCCAGCTTTGTCCTGTTCGGCGGGCTGCTGGTCTGGGCGCTGGTCGAGATGGCGGTGATCAACCGGGCCCAGCCGGTCTGGACCCCGCCCGCCGGCCCGTTCCCGGTCCGCAAGGAAGTCATGGCCGCCGTCGGCGCCGTTCTGGTCCTGCTGGTGGTCGGGCTGATCCACCGCTGGCTGGGCTACAACCCCTTTGGAGGCTGAATGCCCAAGATCTATCGCCTGCTGACCGAGGAGGACACCTCGGCCTTCTGCCACAAGGTCAGCGCCGCCCTGTCCAAGGGCTGGGAGCTTTATGGCAGCCCGTCCTATGGCTTTGATGCCGCCAGCGGAAAGATGCGCTGCGCCCAGGCCGTGACCAAGGACATCGCCGACGACTATCACCCCGAGATGAAGCTGGGACAACAATGAGCAAGACCAATCCGGGCCGTTTCTTCGAGGATTACCGCATCGGCCAGGTGATCCGCCACGCCGTCCCCCGCACCGTGGCCGAGGGCGAGCGCGCGCTGTATCACGCGCTTTATCCGGCGCGACATGCGCTGTATTCCTCGGACGATTTCGCCGCCGATTGCGGGCTGGAAGGCTCGCCGCTGGACGACCTGATCGCCTTTCACACCGTCTTTGGCAAGACGGTGCCGGATGTCAGTCTGAACGCCATCGCGAACCTGGGCTATGCCGAGGGCCGCTGGCTGCGGCCGGTCTGGCCGGGCGACACGCTGCGCTCGGAATCCGAGGTGATCGGGCTCAAGGAGAACTCGAACGGCAAGTCCGGCGTGGTCTGGGTCCGCACCCGCGGCATCAACCAGGTCGGCGCGGTGGTGCTGGACTATGTGCGTTGGGTCATGGTGCGCAAGCGCGATGCCGCCAGCCCGGCGCCCGATGCGGTGGTGCCGGACCTGGCCAAGGTCGTGGCCGCCGCGGATCTGGTGGTGCCCGAGGGGCTGGATTTCAGCCGCTACGATTTCGAGCTGGCCGGCGAGCCGCATCGCTGGGGCGACTATGCCCTGGGCGAGATCATCGACCATGTCGATGGCGTCACCATCGAGGAGGCCGAGCATATGCTGGCCACGCGCCTGTGGCAGAACACCGCCAAGGTGCATTTCGACGTCACCGCGCGCGAGGACGGCCGCCGGCTGATCTATGGCGGCCATGTCATCAGCATGGCCCGGGCGCTGTCCTTCAACGGGCTCGCCAATGCGCAGATGATCGTGGCGCTGAACGGCGGCGCCCATGCCAACCCCTGCTTTGCCGGCGACACCGTGCGGGCCTGGTCCGAGGTGCTGGACAAGGCCGAGACCCCGGCGCCGGGCGTCGGTGCCCTCCGGCTGCGGCTGGTGGCGCAAAAGGGCGCGGCCGGCGATCACGCGCTGAAGGACGAACAGGGCAAATACGCCCCGAACGTGTTGCTGGATCTGGACTATTGGGCGCTGATCCCGACATGAGACCGGCGGCGCTTGCTCTTCTGACGCTGGCATGGGCCGGGCAGGCGCTGGCGCAGACCCCGCCCTGCGCCCTGAACGGGCTCGCGCCGCTGGCCGTGCAGGACGAGGCCAAGGCCGCCTTCCTGGCCGGCCGCTACGATGCATTCTATCGCCTTGCTACGCCGCTGGTCCCCGAGGCGAAGGAGCGTTACGGCGCGGTGATCGGCAAGCTGCCCGTGCTGCTGCCCTCGGGCTTCGCCGATTGCTCGACCATCCTGCGGCGGCAGGATCCGGGCGGAATGACGCAGGAAATCAGTCTGTTCCGGCTGAAGCCGCCCGGCACCGGCGTGCTTGCCCTGCTGCTGGCCACCGCCCCCGTCGGCGGCAAGGATCAGATCATATTCTTCAGTTTCAACGAGAAAATTACTCAGGTTCTTGAGGATTTGCGGTGAGACGGGAGGTGATACCGCTAGCAGAATCGCGCATGTGATCACATGGGGCAAGTGCGTGATCACAAAGGCCGAAAATTTGTGATATTCGCCCTTTCATCTGGCCTCGCCCCGTGACAGATGCGACAAAACCACTAGAAGCAGACCCAATTTCTCGGCCAGCCCTCGCCGCCAGCCGCTTGTCGCGCCGAGGGCCCCTGAACGCAGGAGAGCGCATCATGGCTGACGTCAACCGGGGCAACCGGCCGCTGTCACCGCATCTGCAGGTCTATCGCCTGCCACTCGCCGCCATCACCTCGATCATGACGCGGATCACCGGCCATGCGCTGGTGGCCGGGATCCTGCTGATCGTCTGGTGGCTGGTCGCCGCCGTCACCTCGCCGGGCGCCTTCGCCTGCGCCGACTGGGTGGTCCGGTCCTGGCTGGGCTTCATCATCCTGACCGGCTCGATGTGGGCGCTGTGGTACCACCTGCTCGCCGGGCTGCGCCACCTGTTCTACGACGCCGGCCGCGGGCTGGAGATCCAGACGGCGCAGAAATCCAGCCAGGCGATCATCGCCGGCTCGGTCGTGCTGGCCGTGCTGACGCTGATCATCTTCTTCGTGTTCTAAGGGGGCCGGACATGCGCTACATTACCCCGCTGAAAGCCGCCGAGGGCCTGGGTTCCGCCCATGAGGGCACCCAGCACCATTGGGCCATGACCGTTTCCGCCGTCGCGCTGACCGTGCTGACGCCGCTGTTCATGATCGTCGTCGCCCGCGCCATCGGCCTGCCGCATCCCGAGCTGGTCGCCTATTTCGGCCGGCCGCTGCCGGCGCTGATCACCGCGCTGTTCGTCATCGTGGGCATGGTGCATTTCATCAAGGGCACCCGCATCATGATCGACGACTATTTCCACGGCGGCGTGCGCAAGGGCGCGATCATCTTCTCCGTCATCTTCGGCTGGGCGGTCATCGCCTGCGCCGTCTACGCGCTGGCCCGCATGGGTCTGGGCGCGATCGTCGTGCTTTGAGGTTCCGCCATGGCTGATTACAAGATCCAGACACATGATTACGATGTCGTGGTGGTCGGCGCCGGCGGCGCGGGCCTGCGCGCGACGCTGGGCATGGCCGAGCAGGGGCTGCGCACCGCCTGCGTGACCAAGGTCTTCCCGACCCGCTCGCACACGGTCGCGGCGCAGGGCGGCATCGCCGCCAGCCTGTCGAACATGGGCCCCGACAACTGGCAGTGGCACATGTATGACACCGTCAAGGGCTCGGACTGGCTGGGCGACACCGACGCCATGGAATACCTGGCGCGCGAGGCCCCGAAGGCAGTCTATGAGCTGGAGCATTACGGCGTCCCGTTCAGTCGCACCGAAGAGGGCAAGATCTACCAGCGTCCCTTCGGCGGCCACACCACCGAATTCGGCGAAGGCCCGCCGGTGCAGCGCACCTGCGCCGCCGCCGACCGCACCGGCCACGCCATCCTGCACACGCTCTATGGCCAGTCGCTGAAGGAAAAGGCCGAGTTCTTCATCGAATATTTCGCGCTGGACCTGGTGATCACCGACGGCGCCTGCACCGGCGTGGTGTGCTGGAAGCTGGACGACGGCACCATGCATGTCTTCAACGCCAAGATGGTGGTGCTGGCGACCGGCGGCTATGGCCGGGCCTATTTCAGCGCCACCTCGGCCCATACCTGCACCGGCGACGGCGGCGGCATGGTGGCGCGCGCGGGCCTGCCCTTGCAGGACATGGAATTCGTGCAGTTCCACCCGACCGGCATCTATGGCTCGGGCTGCCTGATCACCGAGGGCGCGCGCGGCGAAGGCGGCTACCTGACCAACTCGGAAGGCGAGCGCTTCATGGAACGCTATGCCCCGACCTACAAGGACCTGGCCTCGCGCGACGTGGTGTCGCGCTGCATCACGCTGGAGATCCGCGAGGGCCGCGGCGTGGGCGAGCACAAGGACCACATGTTCCTGAACCTGCAGCACCTGCCGCCGGAAAGCCTGGCCGAACGCCTGCCGGGGATCAGCGAATCCGCCCGCATCTTCGCAGGCGTGGACGTGACGCGCGAGCCGATCCCGATCCTGCCGACGGTGCATTACAACATGGGCGGCATCCCGACCAACTATTGGGGCGAGGTGCTGAACCCGACCGAGGAGAACCCGGACGCGGTCTTCCCCGGCCTGATGGCGGTGGGCGAGGCCGGCTGCGCCTCGGTCCATGGCGCGAACCGCCTGGGCTCGAACTCGCTGATCGACCTCGTGGTCTTCGGCCGGGCGGCGGCGATCCGCGCGGCCGAGGTGGTCGACCGCGCCGCGCCGATCCCGCTGATGAACAAGCCGGCGGTGGACGCGATCCTCGACCGTTTCGACCGTATCCGCAACGCCAACGGTTCGGTGCCGACGGCCGAGCTGCGGCTGGAAATGCAGCGCACCATGCAGGCCGACGCGGCGGTGTTCCGCACCGACAAAACCCTGGCCGAGGGCGCCCAGAAGATGGAGGCGATCGCCGCCAAGCTGAACGACGTCAAGGTCACCGACCGCAGCCTGATCTGGAACAGCGACCTGATGGAAACGCTGGAGCTGACCAACCTGATGCCGAACGCGCTGGCCACCATCGTCGCCGCCGAGGCGCGCAAGGAAAGCCGTGGCGCGCATGCGCATGAGGACTGGCCCGAGCGGGATGATGCCAACTGGCGCAAGCACTCGCTTGCCTGGGTCGAAGGCAACCATGTTAGACTGGCCTATCGGCCCGTTCATCTGGACCCCCTGACCACCCAGGACGAGGGCGGGATCGACCTGAAAAAGATCGCACCCAAAGCGAGGGTTTATTGATGCGTCTTCCTCTGATCCTGACCATGGCCGCGCTGGCCGTTTCCGGCTGCGTGGTCCAGAACCCCGGCATGGCGCCGGGGCCTGCGCCGCTGCCGCCGGTGGCGGGGCCGTCGCCGGATGCGGCCATCCGCTCCTCGGCCCGCGTGGTCGTGAACCGCGAGATGGCCCGGCGCCTGCCCGGCGCCAATGTCGCGCCCTATACCGATTGCGTGATGTCGAACGCGACCACGGCCGAACTGGCCAGCATCGCCGACAGCGCCAATGCCAGCGGCGCGGTCGCGGCCATCGTCGGCCGTCCGGCGACCTCGCAATGCATCGCCGGCGCCGCAGCCGCGGCCAAGCGGACCGCCTGATGCGGCGCGGCGCGCAGATGCTGCTGGTCCCGGCCCTGCTGCTGGGCCTGGCGGCCTGCGCGCCGATCCCGGTCGAGCAGGCCGAGCGCGCCTGCCTGGCCGATGCCCGCGACGCCACCGGCCCGCGCACCGAGATGGGCATCGGCGTCGGCTCGCATGGCGTGCGCGGCGGCTTCGTCCAGATCGGCGTGTCCTCGGACTATATCATGGGCCGCGATCCGTCGCAGGTGTTCCAGGAATGCGTCCAGCGCCGCTCGGGCCAGATGCCCACACGGCCGCTTTACGAACAACCGGGCTGGCGGGCGCGCTGACGCCCCCGGCCGCTCTGACCCGAACCGCACCGGCGGTCTGACCACCAGGAGTTACCCAATGGTCCAACTTACCCTTCCCAAGAACAGCCGCATGCGGGTCGGCAAGACCTGGCCGAAGCCGGCGGGCGCCAAGAATGTCCGCCGCTTCAACATCTATCGCTGGGACCCGGACACTGGGGAAAACCCGCGCATCGACACCTATTTCATCGACCTGGACAAATGCGGGCCGATGGTTCTGGACGCGCTGATCAAGATCAAGAACGAGATCGACCCGACCCTGACCTTCCGCCGCTCCTGCCGCGAGGGGATCTGCGGCTCTTGCGCGATGAACATCGACGGCGGCAACCGCCTCGCCTGCATCTTCGGCATCGACGAGGTCAAGGGCAAGGACGTCAACATCTATCCGCTGCCGCATATGCCGGTGGTCAAGGACCTGATCCCCGACCTGACGCATTTCTATGCCCAGCACGCCTCGGTCCAGCCCTATCTGATCACCGAGACGCCGACCCCGGACAAGGAATGGCGCCAGTCGATCGAGGACCGCAAGAAGCTGGACGGCCTCTATGAATGCGTGATGTGTGCCTCGTGCTCGACCTCCTGCCCGAGCTACTGGTGGAACGGCGACCGCTACCTAGGCCCGGCGGCGCTGCTGCACGCCTATCGCTGGATCATCGATTCGCGCGACGAGGCGACGGGGCATCGGCTCGACAGCCTGGAAGACCCGTTCAAGCTGTATCGCTGCCACACGATCATGAACTGCACCAACACCTGCCCCAAGGGGTTGAACCCGGCCAAGGCCATCGCCTCGATCAAGCACATGATGGTCGACCGCATCGTCTGACCTGCACGGGGAACATAGCCGGTATACCACGGCGCACCAGTTACGCCGCGTCGCAGAGGTTTATTTTTCTGCAGCGCGGCGTTATCTTTTTCGACGGGGAGAATGCAATGATCGACCCGGAGACTACAGATGAAAACCCAAGTCGAAACCAGCAAGAAGCCGGCCAAACTGTCCGTCCTGCAAGCCAAGACCAGGACCGACGTGCAGGGGCTGGCGGTCCTGGAACAGATGTTCGGTTACTTCAGCTTTGATCCGATGCCGCTGGAAGCTGCCGAGCCTCGTCTCGCCGCCTGAGAACGGGCGCTGGCCCTTCGGGGCCTCTCAGCGCGGCTTTGCGGCCGCGCTTTCGTCTGTCCGGCCCCTGCCGCACCGCAGCAGGAGTATTTGGAAAACAGTGAAGGCGATGGGCTTCACCGTTTCCCAAATACTCATCCGGCCGCGCGCCCTGTCGCCGGGGCGGCGCTTGCGCGGGGACGGCTTCCGGGCTTAGCATCCGGCCATGAACCAGAACATTCCCCAGGACGCCGCCGAACGCCGGGCCATCGCGCCGGTCATCTGCTATCCGAACGATACCCTGCCCGATCCCGATCTGCCCGGGCTGGCCGAGGCGCGGCGCCTGGCGCGCAAGACTGGCGAATGCCTGGTGCCGCCGCGCGAGGCGCGCTGTTTCCGCGTGCCGGCCGGGCATTTCTTTCGCGTGACCAGCGTCGAGGGGCCGCAGGTCGGCGACCTGAACCTGTGGTCCGCCGCCGATCCGCGCGAGCGGTTCTATTCCGGCAAGACCCGCGCCCTGCATGGCACGCATCTGACGCGGGGCGACCGGCTGTGGTCCGTGTTTCCCTGGCTGCGGCCGATGGCCACGGTGGTCGAGGATACGCTGGAATGGTATGGCATCGACGAGCATGGCGGCTCGGTCCATGACGTGATCGGCACGCGCTGCGACCCCTATACCCACCACCTGCTGAGCGGTGGGCAGGATTACCACCATTGCTGCCACTCGAACCTGACCCATGCGCTGATGGACGCATTGGGCCTGGACCGCGCGGCGGCCGAGCCGCTGGTGCATGACGTGCTGAACGTCTTCATGTGCACCGGCTTCACCCGCGACACCGGGCAATATTTCATGAAGGCGAGCCCGGTGCGGCCGGGCGACTGCATCGAATTCCATGCCGAGATCGACCTGATCGGCGGCCTTTCCGCCTGTCCCGGCGGCGATTGCAGCGCCGAGCATTCCAGCGACGCCGCCCGCTGCCACCCCCTGCTGGTCGAGATCTTTGCGCCGCAGGGGCCGGCCGCACGGCCAGAGCCCGCCCCCAGCGGCTATCGCTGGCCTAGAGACTGATCGGCACCATCACCTCGGGCTCGATCACCTGCACGCCGGGCAGGCCGCGCTTCAGCGGCTCGGCATCCTGCGCCAGCAGCGGGAAAGTCTTGTAATGGCAGGGGATCACGGTCTTGAAGTCGAAATACTTCCGCGCCGCCCAGGCCGCGCGGTCCATGTCCATGGTGAAATGCCCCCCCGCCGACAGGATGCCGATGTCGGGCTGGTGATATTCGCCCATCCAGCCCATGTCGGCCATGATGTCGGTATCGCCCGAGACATAGATGACATGGCCCTCGCCCGCGATCATGTAGCCCGATTCGTGGCCGGCATAGACCGGACCCTCGCTGCCCTCGATCGAGGAGGAGTGGCTGGCGTTCACCATCGTCACCCTGGCCCCGCCCAGGTCGACGGTGCCGCCCTTGTTGTAGCCGATGCCCTCGATCCCCTGATGCGTCTGCCAGGTCGAGATCAGGTCGTAGATGCCGGCGACCGGGATCTTCAGCTCTTTCGCGATGGCCAGCGTGTCGCCGGTATGGTCGCCATGGCCATGCGTGATCAGGATATGGGTCGCCCCGGCGACGGCCTCGGCGCGCTTTTCGTCCGGGAACATCGGGTTGCCCGACAGCCAGGGGTCGATCAGGATCACCGCCTGCTCGATTTCAAGCCGAAAGCCGGAATGGCCAAGCCAGGTCAGTTTCATGCGCGGGCTCCTTCTGCTACGTCGGCGCATCCTGCCAAGCCGCCGCCCGCGCGTAAAGTTCCGCCGCGCGGCGCTTGCCCCCTTCGGGTCGCGGCGGTAAACCCGCCCCAAGCGAAAGGAGCCCCCATGGCGATCACCGAGGACGAGGCCCGCAAGGTCGCGCATCTGGCGCGGATTGCGGTCAAGGACGCCGACCTGCCCGCATTGGCGCAGGAGCTGAACGGCATCCTGCATTTCATGGAACAGCTGAACGAGGTCGATGTCGCCGGCGTCGAGCCGATGACCGGCGTCGAGCCGATGCGGCTGAAGCGGCGCGAGGACATCGTCACCGACGGCGAGATCCAGGCGCTGATCCTGAAAAACGCCCCCGACGCGCGCGAGGGCTTCTTTGCCGTGCCGAAGGTGGTGGAATGAGCGATCTGAACCGGCTGACCATTGCGAGCGCCCGCGACGGGCTGCGCAAGGGCGATTTCACCAGCCTCGAACTGACCGAGGCCTGCCTTTCGGCCATCGAGGCGGCGGGGGCGCTGAACGCCTTTGTCCACAACACCCCCGAGCGTGCGCGCCAGATGGCCGCCGCCGCCGACAGCCGCATCGCGGCGGGCGAGGCGCCGGCGATGTGCGGCATTCCGCTGGGCATCAAGGACCTGTTCTGCACCAAGGACGTGCCTTCGCAGGCGGCGAGCCGGATCCTCGACGGCTTCCTGCCGCAATATGAATCGACGGTGACGCAGAACTTGTGGGACGCGGGCGCGGTCATGCTGGGCAAGCTCAGCATGGACGAATTCGCCATGGGCTCCTCGAACGAAAGCGCCTGCTACGGGCCGGTGGTCAACCCGTGGAAGGTCGACGACCGGCAGCTGACGCCGGGCGGCTCCTCGGGCGGCTCGGCGGCGGCGGTGGCGGCGGACCTGTGCCTGGCCGCGACCGGCACCGATACCGGCGGCTCGATCCGCCAGCCGGCGGCCTTTACCGGCACGGTCGGGCTGAAGCCGACCTATGGCCGCGTCAGCCGCTGGGGCGTGATCGCCTTTGCCAGCTCGCTGGACCAGGCCGGGCCGATGACCAAGACCGTGCGCGATGCGGCGATCATGCTGGGCGCCATGGCCTCGGTCGATGCCAAGGATTCGACCAGCGCCGAGCGCGCGGTGCCGGATTACGAGGCGGCGCTGACCGGCGATATCCGCGGCAAGAAGATCGGCATTCCGCGCGAATACCGCGTCGAGGGGCTCTCGGCCGAGATCGACGCGCTTTGGCACAAGGCGACCGAGATGCTGCGCGATGCCGGCGCAGAAGTTGTAGACATCAGCTTACCGCATACAAAATATGCGCTGCCGGCCTATTATGTCATCGCCCCGGCCGAGGCGTCTTCGAACCTCGCGCGCTATGACGGCGTGCGCTACGGCCGCCGCGCAAAGCTGGGCGCGGGCGACGGCGTGGTCGAGATGTATGAAAAGACCCGCGCCGAGGGTTTCGGCCCCGAGGTGCAGCGCCGCATCATGATCGGCACCTATGTGCTGTCGGCGGGGTTCTATGATGCCTATTACAACCGCGCCCGCAAGGTGCGCGCGCTGATCAAGCGCGACTTCGACCAGGCCTTCACGGCGGGCGTCGACGCCATCCTGACCCCGGCCACCCCCAGCGCCGCCTTCGGCCTGGGCGAGATGGCTGGCAAGGACCCGGTCGAGATGTATCTCAACGACGTCTTCACCGTGACGGTCAACCTGGCCGGGCTGCCCGGGATCTCGGTCCCGGTCGGGCTGGACCGGCAGGGCCTGCCGCTGGGTATGCAGCTGATCGGCCGGCCCTGGGACGAGGGCAACCTGTTGAACCTTGCACAAAGCCTCGAATCTGCGGCAGGCTTCACGGCGAAACCCTCGCGCTGGTGGTGACCGGCCTTTCACGGGAGAACGCGATGCGGAACCTGTCCCTGGCTCTTGTCCCGCTGCTGGCGCTGGCCGCCTGCGGCGAGAACACCGGCTGGAATCCGAATTACAGCGGCATGCACAACGGCTCGGCCTATGCGGATTACCTGCAGAAGCGCGAGGTCGCCCTGCATGGCCGGGGACCGGTGCCGGACGCGATTCCGGTGCAATTGCCGGCCAAGGCGCCGACCGCCGCGGACATTGCCGGCGTGCCGGCGAAACAGCCCGGCACGGTGACCGTGACGACCCGGCCGGTGGCGACCCGGCCCGTGACGGCGGCGGCGGTTACGGCCAGCGGCGCAACGCCGGTGCTGGTGCGCTATGCGCATCAGGAAAGCCAGAGCCCGGGCCAGACCAAATACCCGCGCGCGGGCGTTTCGGCCAATGCGGCGGCGCGGGCCTGCCTGGCGTTCCCCAGCGTGAACGCGGCGCAGACCGCCTTCATCGCGGCGGGCGGGCCGGTGATCGACCCGCGCGGGCTGGACCCGGATGGGGACGGTTTCGTCTGCGGCTGGGATCCGCGCCCCTATCGCCAACCCCGGCTTTGAGCCTGTCGCCCAATCACGGGGACCGGCGCGGGCAGATCCCGTCGCTGGTGGTGCTGCATTACACCGGCATGGCGGATGGCGCCTCGGCCCGCGCCCGGCTCTGCGACCCCGAGGCCGAGGTCAGCGCGCATTGGCTGATCCATGAGGACGGGCGGGTCGAAGCGCTGGTGCCCGAAAACCGCCGCGCCTGGCACGCCGGCGCCGGCAGTTGGCGGGGCCTGGACGATGTGAACTCGCGCAGCATCGGCATCGAGCTGGTCAATCCCGGCGACCGGCCCTTTCCCGAGCCGCAGATGGCGGCGCTGGAGCACTTGCTGCGCGGCATCATGGCGCGCTGGGACATCGGCCCCGAGGGCGTGATCGCGCATTCCGACATGGCGCCCGACCGCAAGATCGACCCCGGCCCACGCTTCGACTGGCGCCGGCTGGGTTTGCAGGGGCTGGCGCTGTGGCCTTTCGAACCCGGTGCGGACCGACCGCTGGCCGAGAGCCTGGCCCGGATCGGCTATTCCTTGGGGCCGGAGACGCTGGCGGCGTTTCGTTTGCGGTTCCGGCCTTGGGCGGAAGGGCCGGAGGATGAAGCGGATCGAAGGACAGCGGCGAGGCTGGGAGAGGCACTTACAGATGACGGCAATAGCCCATATCGGGGCAATATGGCTTGTGAGGTATGGAGTGCGCCGTTGGTTCGTAGGTGACAGCGGGTTCAGGCACTTTTCGCCGCGATGCTCATTGTCACCGGGCTGTTTGATTTGATGGCGCCCGCGATATTTGACGGGGATTGTTCAAGGTGAGGCGCCGCCGTCCCTCGTGATTTTCGCGTTCGGAAGTTCCAACGCAGGGTTGGCCGGAGCATGGCTTGCGCTGCGAATTGCACTCTGGGCCTACGACGCTCGGGCGGCAGCTTAGCTACCGCGTTACAGCGCCGCGAACACTCCGCCAAGCCGCCCCGCCTCCTCCTCCAGCCCATAAGGCGGATTGATGACGACCATGCCCGAGCCGACCATGCCATGCCCCGGCCGGGCCGGCGGGAAGCGGACCTCGGACAGCAGCGCCTCGGGGTGGCCGCGCAGCAGGGCCTGGACCATCGGGCGCTGGCGGCCGTCCAGCAGCAGCGGATACCACAGCGCGATGACGCCGACGTTCCATTTGCGCGCGAGCCTGGCGATGTGGCGCGGGACGGAGTCGTAATCGGCCTTCACCTCATAGCTCGGGTCGATCAGCAGGAGCCCGCGCCGCGGTGTCGGCGGGCAGAGCGCATTGGCCATCTGGAAGCCGTCCTGCCGGTGCAGATGCGCGAAGCCGGCGACGCGGGCCAGCGCCGCATGCTCGGCCGGGTGCAGCTCGGCCAGGTGCGCCTCGTCTTCGGGGCGCAGGAAGTGGCGCGCAATCAGCGGCGAGCCGGGATAGGCATGCGGGCCGTGCAGGGCGCGGATTTGCTCCAGCGCCTGGCGCAGCGGGTGGTTCTCGGGCAGCCAGTCCTGCGCCAGGGCGCGGGTGATGCCGGCAGCGGCCTCGCCCGTGCGGGCCGATTCGGGGCCGGAGAGATCATAGAGCCCGCGCCC
The DNA here is from genome assembly GCF_004407025.1 of Paracoccus sp. DMF. Taxonomy (NCBI): domain Bacteria; kingdom Pseudomonadati; phylum Pseudomonadota; class Alphaproteobacteria; order Rhodobacterales; family Paracoccaceae; genus Paracoccus; species Paracoccus sp. DMF. The sequence continues at coordinate 70,469 of NZ_SOKV02000011.1, read as the reverse complement.
GGCGTGGGTTTCCAGATAGCTCAGCGGCTTCGGCTTGGCGGTCAGGTAGTCCAGCATCGACGCCAGCAGCGCGTGCTTGTGCAGGTCGGCCAGGTTCCCGGCGTGATAGGCGTGCTGATAGGACAACATGATCCCCTCCTATAACCCGACCCCGCAAATGAAAAGCGGCGGCGCCCAGGGAGGAGGAGGGGGCACCGCCGCGCAACGCTGGCCCAGGGAGGAGGAGGGGCCGCGTATGGGGTGCGGCAATGGCAGGGAGGAGGAGGCCATTACCGCGTGCATCCGGTCCCAGGGAGGAGGAGGGGACCGTCGCATCCGAACCCGCCTTGCGGCGGAAGTTTTGGGCGGCACCTCCAGGGAGGAGGAGGGAGGCGCCGCCGGAACAGCCAGGCCCAGGGAGGAGGAGGGGCCGGACCGTATCGGTTTGGCGGCGCCCCAGGGAGGAGGAGGGGGCGGCCGCCGGAACCGCGAAACCCAGGGAGGAGGAGGGGTTTCGCCGTATGGGGTGGCGGCATCCCCAGGGAGGAGGAGGGGGAGCCGCCTTAAGAGCAAGACCCAGGGAGGAGGAGGGGTCTTACCTTATCTGAGCGGCGGCATCCTCTAGGGAGGAGGAGGGAGGATGCCGCCTGAACCCGGACCCAAGGGAGGAGGAGTGGGTCGGGTGTCGGAATTCTTACTTCGCGCCCCAGGCGGCTTCGTAGGCCACGCTGCGGATCGAGCCACGGTTCAGGCCCAGGTCGGCCAGGTCGCGGTTCGACAGTTGGTTCAGTTCGCGCAGGGTCTGGCGATACAGCGCCCGGCGGGCCATATTGTCGCGGACATTGGCCACGAAGGTCGCGATCGCGCCGTGACCGGCGACATTGCGGTGCGAACCGCTATGGATCAGATCGAGAACAGCCATTTCATACACTCTTTCGTCTTGCGGATGGCGCGTTGAGGTTCGCTTGCTTTCGCTTTGCGGTGATCCCCGGTGCGCTGTTGGAGCTAACATGGCCCGTTTGCTGCGCTTGCACAATGGACGAAGACGCCATGCTGCTATGCAGAAACGGCATGGCTGTTTCGGGAACCCTGTTGCAAATCGTTAATATTTCGTGAGTTTTCGTGATCCCAAGCGCCGCCTGCATGGGATAACCGACTTCTCCGGTCGTATTTTACCCGAGGTCACAGCGACTTAGCCGGGATGCGCGTTTGTCGCGCCTTGCCGAGCCTGTCGCGAATTGCCATGCTGCGGGCGCTGCAATTGGGGGCCTGCCATGACCATTTCACGGGAACGTGTGCTCGAGGAACTTTCGCGGATCGCGATTCCCGGGGGCGGAACCCTGGTTTCGCGCGACATGGTGCGGGCCCTGAACGTCGAATCGGGCATCGTGCGATTCGTCATCGAGGCCTCGGACCCCACGCTGGCCCGCGCGCTGGCCCCGGTCGAGGCCGAGGCGCAGCGGCTGCTTTCGGCGCTGCCGGGGGTCGAGAAGGTGCAGATCGTCACCACCGCCCCCGCCGGGCCGCGCGGCGCCGCGCCGCAGGTGACGGCGCGCTCGGGCCCGCCGGGGTCGCCGGCGCCCAGCCTGAAGATCGGCCGGCATCCGACGCCGCAGGCCGGCCCGGCGCCGGTCAGCGGCGTGGCGCGGATCCTGGCCATCGGCTCGGGCAAGGGTGGGGTCGGGAAGTCGACGCTGACCTCGAACCTCGCCGTGGCGCTGGCGCGCAAGGGGCGCCGCGTCGGGCTGCTGGATGCGGATATATATGGTCCCTCGCAGCCGCGCATGCTGGGGCTGACCGGGCAGCGCCCGAAAAGCGACGGCGACATGATCGAGCCGCTGCACGCGCATGGCGTCACCACCATGTCGCTGGGCCTGATGATGAAGGAAGGCGAGGCGGTGGTCTGGCGCGGTCCCATGCTGATGGGCGCGCTGCAACAGATGCTGAACCAGGTGAAATGGGGCGAGCTCGACGTGCTTCTGGTCGACCTGCCGCCCGGCACCGGCGACGTGCAGTTGTCGCTATGCCAGAAGGCGCAGGTCACCGGGGCGATCATCGTCTCGACGCCGCAGGACGTGGCGCTGATCGACGCCCGCCGCGCCATCGACATGTTCGACAAGCTCAAGACGCCGGTGCTGGGGCTGGTGGAAAACATGTCCACCTATATCTGCCCGAACTGCGGGCACGAGGCGCATCTTTTCGGCCATGGCGGCGTCGCGGCCGAGGCGGCGAAGCTGAACCTGCCCTTCCTGGGCGAGATTCCCCTGAACCTCGACGTGCGGCTGGCGGGCGACGCCGGCACGCCGGTCGCGGCCGGGGACGGGCCGGTGGCCGAATCCTTTGCCCGGTTGGCCGACCGGCTGATCGGCGGCGGCATGGCCTGATCCCCGGCCCGTTCGGCGGGTCTGGGAAAGCATGGGAACGGGCGCCGGGAATGCACGGGACAGGCGCAGTTTCCGAATCACCGCCGCGTGATGCTCCGTGATTCTGCCGCTCCTTTCCGATTCCCGGCCGGCCCAGGCCGGCTGACAGGGCGCCCTTCGGGGGCGCCCATGTCGATTCCGGGAATTGCTGGGATTTATTTGCCACAGCCCGAGGATGCACCAGATCTTGTGGTTAACGGCGGCTGGGCCGCGATACCTTCCCTGCACTCCACCAAGGTATGAAATTGTTCGCCGGCTGTTCACGCGCGGATGCCCGCTTGCTGCCCTGGTCGGTCCAAACAAATCCATTGCGTCCCATAAATTCCCATGCCATCCCTTTGCTCACGGAGACGGGCTACAGGGGCACCAAGACCCCAAGGCGACAAGCAGGCTTCATACAGGCACCCGCTTCCGAAAAATGGCCTCTGCGACGCGCGAGCAGCACCTCCCCCAGGTGGCGTGAAACGCAGGGCACGATCCCCGAAACTACGGGGCCCAGAGATGGGAACGAGGGCGGCGGATCGGGCAGTGGCAGCAGCCCGATCCGCCCTTTCCTTTTCGGGAGACCGGAAAGGTCGGACAGTGAAAGGAGGGCGCGCCCTTGGCACGCCGGTTCAGAGGGTCGGAAGAGGTCAAGGTGGACGCGAAGGGCCGCGTTTCCATCCCGGCCAAGTTCCGTCGCGTCTTTGAATCCTCCGATCCCGACTGGCAGGCCGGCAAGCGCGCGCAACTGGTCATCGTCTATGGCACCCGCGACTGGAACTGGCTGCAGCTTTTCACCATCGACGCCATGGAAGAGATCGAGGACGGCATCGCCCGCATGCCGCGCGGCTCGGCCGCCCGCAACCTTCTGGAAAACATCTATCAGGGCCATGCCGACGAGGCCGAGATCGACGGCGACGGCCGGCTGGTCCTGCCGCAGAAGCTGCGCGAGAAGATCGGCCTGACCGACAGCGCCTTCTTCATCTCGGCCGGCGACAGCCTGAAGGTCTGGACCCCCGAGGCCTATGCCGAGGAAGAGCGCGCGCTGGAGGCCCGCGTGCCGGAGCTGGAGCCGGGCGCCGACCCGCTGTCGCTGCTGGCTCTTGCCGCAAGGGACGAGGGTTAGATGGCGTCCGACCCGCATATCCCCGTCCTGCTTGGCCCGCTGTTGCGGGCCGTTGCGCCTGTTGAGGGCACCTGGGTCGACGGCACCTTCGGCGCCGGCGGCTATGCCCGCGGCCTGCTGGCCCAAGGCGCGGCGCGGGTCATCGGCATCGACCGCGATCCCAGCGTGTTCCGCATGGCCGAGGCCTGGGCCGGCGAATACGGCGACCGGCTGCGGCTGGTTCAGGGCACCTTCTCGGATCTCGACACGCTGGCCGACGGGCCGGTCGACGGCGTGGTGCTGGACCTGGGCGTCAGCTCGATGCAGCTCGACCAGCCCGAGCGCGGGTTCTCGTTCCTGCGCGACGGGCCCTTGGACATGCGCATGGGCGGCGACGGGCCGACGGCGGCCGATCTGCTGAACACCGCGCCCGAGCAGGTCATCGCCGACGTGCTTTACCTTTACGGCGAGGAGCGCGCCTCGCGCCGCATCGCCAAGGCCATCGTGGCGGCGCGGCCGCTGAGCCGCACCGGGCAGCTTTCCGATATCGTCGCCGGCTGCCTGCCGCGCGCCAAGCCGGGGCAAAGCCACCCCTCGACCCGCGCCTTCCAGGCGATCCGCATCTGGGTCAACGACGAATTCGGCCAGCTCGTCGCCGGGCTTGCGGCGGCAGAGCGCGCGCTGCGGCCGGGCGGCAAGCTGGCCGTGGTCAGCTTTCATTCGCTCGAGGACCGCATCGTCAAGCGCTTCATGCAGGCGCGCTCGAACAGCGCCGGCGGCGGCAGCCGCCATGCGCCCGAGACCCGGCGGACCGAGGCCGCCTTCACGCTGCCCTTCCGCCGCGCCATCGGCGCGGACGAGCAGGAGCTGGCGGTGAACCCGCGCTCGCGCTCGGCCCTGCTGCGGGTCGGCATCCGCACCACGGCGCCGGCCGGCCGCGTCGATCCCGAATCGCTGGGGCTGCCCCGTCTCGACGAAAGGGGGGCGTGATGCGCTCGGTGCTTTATCTGCTCACCACGCTGGTCGTCATGGGCCTGGCCTTCTGGGCCTATCGCGAGAATTACCGCACCCAGGCCGCGATCGGCGAAATGTCCGAGATCCAGCGCCAGATCGGCCATCTGCGCGAGGAGCTGGGCGTGATGCGCGCGGAATGGGCGTTCCTGAACCGGCCCGAGCGGCTGCGCCAGCTGGTGAACCTGAATTTCGACAAGCTGAAGCTGGTGCCCTTCGGCTCGGACCAGTTCGTCGACGTGGGCCAGGTCGCCTTTCCGACGCCCAAGGCGCCCGCGCCGCCGCCCGGCGCAGACATGCCCATCGAACGTCCCGCCGGCTATCCGCCGCGCCGTCCACAGGAGAGCACGCCATGATCCGCACCCCGCTGCGCCCGCTGGCCCGCATCCTTCGCGCCCGCGAAAAGGGCGAGAACCCCGACGCCATCGAGGCCGAGAACCGCGCCCAGCGTCATGCCGAGATCCAGGAAAGGGCGCGCGGCAGCGCACGGACCCGGCTGTTCTTCATGTCCTGCGCCTTTGCGGCGGCGTTTTGCACCGTGGGCCTGAAGATGGGCGTGCTGGCCTCGTCCCACCCGGCCGAGCCGCGGGTGCAGACCTCGGGCGCGCAGATCATCTCGCAGCGCGCCGACATCACCGACCGCCACGGCCGGGTGCTGGCGACGAACCTGCTGACGCATTCGCTCTATGCCCATCCGCATCAGATGGTGGACCCGCAGGGCGCGGCCAAGGCGCTGGTCGGGATCTTTCCCGACCTGAGCCTGGAGCGGCTGCAGAAGGATTTCACCGGCAAGCGCACCTTCGTCTGGATCAAGAAGAAGATCAGCCCCGAGCAGATGCAGGCCGTCCACGACATCGGCGAGCCGGGCCTGCTGTTCGGCCCGCGCGAGATGCGGCTTTATCCGAACGGCCATATCGCCAGCCATATCCTGGGCGGCGCCACCTTTGGCAAGGAGGGCGTGGCCGACGCCGAGGTCGTCGGCGTTGCCGGCGTCGAAAAGGCCTTCGACCGCTGGCTGCGCGACCCGGCCAATGACGGCGCGCCGCTGAGCCTGTCGCTGGACCTGACCGTTCAGGCGGCGATGGAGGAGGTGCTGGGCAACGGCATGAAGGTCATGAACGCCAAGGGTGCCACCGGCATCCTGATGGAGGTCAAGACCGGCGAGATCGTGGCCATGGCCAGCCTGCCCGATTTCGACCCGAACGACCGGCCGCGGCCGCTGCTCAAGGGCGATCCCTCGGACAGCCCGCTGTTCAACCGCGCGGTGCAGGGCCAGTATGAACTGGGCTCGACCTTCAAGATCTTCCCGGTGGCGCAGGCCATCGACCTGAAGCTGGTCAGCCCGACGACGATGATCAACGGCAAGTCGCCGCTGCGTATCGGCAAATATCTGATCAGCGAATTCAACGGCCACCAGTATGGCGCGCAGATCTCGGTCGCCGACATCATCGCCAAGTCGTCGAACGTCGGCACGGTGCGCGTGGCGCAGCTTCTGGGACCCGAGCGGCAGAAGGATTTCCTGGAGCGGCTGGGCCTGTTCGAGCCGACGCCCATCGAGATGAGCGAGGCGCCGACCGGCAAGCCCTTGGTGCCGACGCGCTGGCCCGCCGTGACCTCGGCCACGGTGGCCTTCGGCCACGGGCTGGCGGCCAGCCCGCTGCACCTGGCCTCGGCCTATGCCACCATCGCCAATGGCGGCAAGCGCGTGCGCCCGACGCTGATCCACGACCGCTCGCGCCGCGAGGGCGAGCAGGTGCTGTCGGAATCCGCCGCCCATACCGCGATGCAGCTTCTGCGCCAGGTGGTGACGCGCGGCACCGCGCGCTCGGCCAATGTCGAGGGCTACGAGGTCGCCGGCAAGACCGGCACCGCCGACAAGCCGCGCCCGACCGGCGGTTATTACAAGAACAAGGTGGTGGCGACCTTTGCCTCGGCCTTCCCGGCCAGCGATCCGCGCTATGTGCTGGTGGTGACGCTGGACGAGCCCTCGGCCGGGCTGGCCGGCGGCGGCGAAAGCCGCACGGCGGGCATGACCGTGGCCCCTGTCGCGGGCGAGATGATCCGCCGCGTCGCGCCGCTTCTGGGCCTGCGTCCCAGCACCGAAACCCAGTTGCCGACGGTTGAACGGCCTTTGCCGGATGGGCTAAAGCTCGTCTCGAATTGATGAACGGGGGTTTCGTGGCGGATCGGGCGATGCGGCTGTCCCTTCTGGGGCTGAGGGGGGACAAGGGGCGCGACCCCGAGGTGACGGGCATGGCCGTCGATTCGCGGCAGGTGAAACCGGGCTTCCTGTTCGCGGCGCTGCCGGGCTCGGCGACGCATGGCGGCGAATTCATCCAATATGCGCTGCGCCAAGGCGCCGGCGCGGTGCTGACCGACCGCAAGGGCGCCGAGATCGCCGCGGCCGAACTGGCCGGCTCGGATGCGGCGCTGGTGGTGGCCGAGGATCCGCGCGCCGCGCTGGCCGGCGCTGCCGCGCTGTGGTTCGCAGCCCAGCCGGAAACCATGGTCGCGGTCACCGGCACCTCGGGCAAGACCTCGGTCGCCACCTTCACCCGGCAGATCTGGCAGGCGCTGGGCCACAAGGCGATCAGCCTGGGCACCATGGGCGTGCAGGGCGACTATCAGGCCAAGCTGGCCCATACCACGCCCGAGCCCATCACCCTGCACCGCGTGCTGGCCGAGGCCGCCGCCGAGGGCGTCACCCATGCCGCGATGGAGGCGTCGAGCCACGGGCTTGACCAGCGCCGGCTGGACGGGGTGCGGCTCAAGGCCGGCGCCTTCACCAATTTCAGCCAGGACCACCTGGACTATCACAAGAACTTCGACGAGTATTTCGCCGCCAAGGCCTTGCTTTTCAACCATATCCTGGACGAAGGCTCTGCTGCGGTGGTCAATGTCGACGACCCGCGCGGCCGACAGATGGCGCAGATCGCGCGCGAGCGGGGTCTGGCCCTGACCACCATCGGCCAGGCCGAGGGTGCCGACCTGCGTATCCTGGGCCAGCGCTATGATGCGACCGGGCAGGACCTGCGCTTTTCCTGGCACGGCCAGGCGCATCTGGTCCGGCTGGCGCTGATCGGCGGCTTCCAGGCCGAGAACGTGCTGGCCGCCGCCGGCCTCGCCATCGCCGCCGGCGACGAGCCCGCCCGGGTGATCGAGACCCTGCCGGGCCTGACCACCGTGCGCGGCCGCATGGAACTGGCCGCGGTGCGCGACAATGGCGCGGCGGTCTTTGTCGATTACAGCCACAAGCCCGGGGCGCTGGCCTCGGCCCTGCAATCGCTGCGGCCGCATGTCATGGGGCGCATCGTCGTGGTCTTCGGTGCCGGCGGCGACCGCGACCGGCTCAAGCGCCCCTTGATGGGCGAGGCGGCGCGCGCCTTTGCCGACGTGGTCTATGTCACCGACGACAACCCGCGCTCGGAGGATCCGGCCGCGATCCGTGCCGAGGTCATGGCCGGCGCCGGCCCCGATGCGGTCGAGATCGGCGACCGCGCCGAGGCGATCCTGCGCGGCGTCGATGCCCTGCAACCCGGCGACGCGCTGCTGATCGCCGGCAAGGGCCACGAGACCGGCCAGATCATCGGCAGCGACGTCTATCCCTTCGACGATGCGGAACAAGCCTCGGTCGCCGTCGCCGCGCTGGATGGCAAGATATGACGCTCTGGACCTCTGACGCCGCCGCGCGGGCCACCGGCGGCCGCGCCACCCGCGGTTTTGCGATCACGGGCGTGTCCATCGACACCCGCACCCTGCAGCCCGGCGACCTGTTCGTGGCGCTGAAGGATGTGCGCGACGGCCATGACTTCGTCGCCCAGGCGCTGGACAAGGGCGCCGCAGCGGCGCTGGTCAGCCGCATCCCCGAGGGCGTGGCCGAGGACGCGCCGCTGCTGGTCGTCCCCGACGTGCTGGCCGCGCTGGAATCGCTGGGCCGGGCCGGCCGCGCCCGGATGCGGGGCAGGGTCATCGCCATCACCGGCTCGGTCGGCAAGACCTCGACCAAGGAAATGGCCCGCATCGCGCTGAGCGGCCAAGGCGTGATCCACGCCGCCGAGGCCAGCTACAACAACCACTGGGGCGTGCCGCTGACGCTGGCGCGGATGCCGGAGAACACCGATTTCGCCATCATCGAGATCGGCATGAACCACCCCGGCGAGATCGCGCCGCTGGCCCGCCTCGCCCGCCCGCATGTCGCGATGATCACCACGGTCGCAGCGGCGCATCTGGAGGCCTTCGGCGCCATCGACGGCATCGCCCGCGAAAAGGGCGCGATCTTTGCCGGTCTTGAACCCGCCGGCCATGCCATCATCCCCGAGGATCTGGCGGTGACGCAGATCCTGCGCGACTGCGCCGATGCGGCGGGCGCGCTGGTGATCGGTTTCGGCCAGCATGGCATGGCGAAGCCGGTCAAGGCCGAGACCGTGGACGGCGCCACCCGGGTCCGCGCCCGCATCCTGGGCGAGATGCTGGATTTCACCCTCGCCACCGCCGGCACGCATTTCGTGATGAACGCGGTCGGCGTGCTGGCCGCGCTGTCGGCCGCCGGCGCCGATCTGGCCGCGGCGGCGCAGCATCTTGCGGACTGGAACCCGCCGCTGGGCCGGGGCGCGGTCGAGGATCTGGCCGGCCTCCGGTTGATCGACGACGCCTATAACTCGAACCCGACCTCGCTCTCGGCCGGCCTCGCGACGCTGGCGCGGCTGACCGGCGGGCGGCGGGTGGCGATCCTGGGCGACATGCTGGAACTGGGCCCCGAGGAGATCGCCATGCATGCCGGCATGGCGCAGGACCCCTCGATCCCGGCGGTCGATCTGGTCCATACCGCCGGCCCGCGCATGCGGGCGCTGCACGAGGCGCTGCCGGAAAGCCGCCGCGGGGTGCATGCCGAGACCGCCGCCGAACTGGCCCTGCGCATCGGCGATCTGGTCGCGACCGGCGATATCGTGCTTGTGAAGGGCTCCAAATCCTCGCGGGTCTCGACTGTGGTTGACGCGCTGCGGCGGACGCGCCAAAGCACGGCGCCTGGCGAAAGGACAGCGTAATGCTCTATTGGCTCACGAACCTCTCCGACGGCGGGGATTTTTTCAACCTTTTCAGATATATTACCTTTCGCGCCGGCGGCGCCTTCTTCACCGCGCTGGTCTTCGGCTTCTTCTTCGGCCGGCCGCTGATCGACCTTCTGCGCCGCAAGCAGAAAAAGGGCCAGCCGATCCGCGACGACGGCCCGCAAAGCCACCTCTCCAAGGCCGGCACGCCGACCATGGGCGGGCTGCTGATCCTCGCGGCGCTGACGCTCGGCACGCTGCTTTGGGCGCGGCTCGACAATGGCTATGTCTGGATCGTGCTCTTGGTGACGCTGGGCTTTGCCGCCATCGGCTTTGCCGATGATTACGCCAAGGTCACGAAACAGCACCACGCCGGGCTCTCGGGTCGGGTCCGGCTGCTGATCGGCCTCTGCATCGCGACCGCCGCCGGTGCCGCCGCCGCCTGGCTGCACCCGGCCGCGCTCAGCGGCGAACTGGCGCTGCCCTTCTTCAAGAACGCGCTGATCAACCTGTCGATCCTCTACGTGCCCTTCACCGTCATCGTGATCCTCGGCGCCGCCAATGCGGTGAACCTCACCGACGGCCTCGACGGGCTCGCCATCATGCCGGTGATGATCGCCGCCGCGACCTTCGCGGTGATCGCCTATATGGTCGGCAACGCCAAATTCGCCAATTACCTCGGCGTGCATTTCGTCCCCGGCACCGGTGAGCTTGCGGTCTTTGTCGCCGCGCTGATCGGCGGCGGCCTGGGTTTTCTGTGGTATAACGCCCCGCCGGCCGCGGTGTTCATGGGCGACACCGGCAGCCTGGCGCTCGGCGGCGCGCTCGGCGCCATCGCCGTGGTCACCAAGCACGAGATCGTGCTGGCCATCGTCGGCGGCCTCTTCGTGGTCGAGGCGCTGTCGGTGATCATCCAGGTGCTCTACTTCAAGCGCACCGGCAAGCGCGTGTTCCTGATGGCTCCCATCCACCACCATTTCGAGAAGAAGGGCTGGGGCGAGGCGCAGATCGTCATCCGCTTCTGGATCATCGCCCTGATCCTCGCGCTGATCGGGCTTGCCACGCTCAAGCTGCGCTGATCCTTCTTTGTTTCAGAAATACCCTCGGGGGGTCCGGGGGGCGAAGCGCCCCCGGCCTTCCTCCAGCGAAGGCAGAACCATGATCCCCGTCCAAGGCGTCCAGAACCAGACCATCGCCGTGCTCGGCCTCGGCCGCTCGGGCCGCGCCACCGCCGCCGCCCTGACCGAGGGCGGCGCCCATGTCGTCGTCTGGGACGACGGCGCCGACACCCGCGACCAGGCCGCCGCCGACGGCATGAGCGTGCTCGACCTGACGCGCGAGGCGAATTGGGACGGCGTCAGCGCGCTCATTACCAGCCCCGGCATCCCGCATCTCTATCCGAAACCGCACCCGGTCATCGCCATGGCTTACGCGCTCGGCGTGCCGGTCGACAATGACATCGGCCTGTTCTTCCGCAGCTTCGCCACAAGCGACTGGGAAGGCTACGACATCACGCCGCGCGTCATCGCCATCACCGGCTCGAACGGCAAATCCACCACCACGGCGCTGATCCACCATATCCTGCGCGAGGCCGGCCGCCCGACCCAGCTTGGCGGCAATATCGGCACCGGGGTGCTGTCGCTCGACCCCGCCCATGACGGCGAGGTGGTGGTGCTGGAGCTTTCCAGCTACCAGACCGACCTGGCCCGGGCGCTGACACCCGATGTCGCGGTCTTCACCAATCTCTCGCCCGATCACCTGGACCGCCACGGCGGTCCCGGCGGCTATTTCGCCGCCAAGCGCCGGCTCTTCGCCGAGGGCGGCCCCGACCGCGCCGTGATCGGCGTCGATGAGATCGAGGGCCGCTATCTGGCCGACCAGCTCGCCATGGCGCCCTCGGACGACCGGGTGATCCGCATCTCCTCTGGGCAAAAGCTGGAGCGCTTCGGCTGGTCGGTCTTTGCCCGCAAGGGCTATCTCGCCGAATGGCGCAAGGGCCGCCAGGTCGCCGCGATCGACCTGCGCGCGGTCACGGGCCTGCCGGGCGAGCACAACCACCAGAATGCCTGCGCCGCCTATGCCGCGACCCGCGCCCTGGGGCTCGCCCCGCGCGAGATCGAGCGCGCCTTCCACAGCTTCCAAGGCCTGCCGCACCGCAGCCAGCGCGTGGCCGAGATCGACGGCGTGGCCTGGGTGAACGACAGCAAGGCCACCAATGTCGATGCTGCCGCCAAGGCGCTGACGGCTTTCCGCAACATCCGCTGGATCGCCGGCGGCATGGGCAAGGACGGCGGCATCGAGGCGCTGCAACCCTGCCTCGGCCATGTGGTCAAGGCCTATCTGATCGGCCATTCCGCGCGCGATTTCGCGCTGCAACTCGGCCAGACCCCGCATGAGGTGCTGGAGACCATGGACCAGGCCGTGGCCCGCGCCGCGGCCGAGGCGCAGCCCGGCGACACCGTGCTGCTCGCCCCCGCGGCGGCCAGTTTCGACCAATACCCGAACTTCGAAAAGCGCGGCGAGCATTTCACCGCCCTGGTCAAGGCCCTGCAGGGCTGAGATCGCGCCCGCGGCACGGCCGCAGGGGTATTTGGAAAACAGAGAAAGCAGGCGATTTCACCGTTTCCCAAATACTCGAATCCCAGCTGGCCACGCCCAGCGGCCGGGCCAATGAAAAGGCCCCGGGCGCAACCGGGGCCTTCTGCATCATGCCGGCAGGGATCAGAAGGAATAGCCGATCCGCACGCCAATCCCCCAGACCTCGCTGTCGTCCATGTCGGCGACCTCGCGCTTGGCGCCGCTGGGACCGACGCCCAGGGTCGCATCGCCCAGCTTGGTATAGTTGATGCCGGTGGTGATCTTGATGTTGTCCATCGTATAGATCGCCGCCACCGTCACCGCCTTGCGGCCGTTCACCGGCGCCAGGGGTGAGACCGTGTCGCCCTCGCTCGGCTCATAGAGGAACGAGACCGAGCCCGACCAGTTGTCGGTGAACTTGCGGCCGACGCCCAGCGTATAGGTGGTGGTGTCCTCGACCTCGACCAGCTCGGCCCCCGTCTGTGTCGGAAAGACGAAGTTATCGACCTTGAACTCGGACCATTTCACCCAGCGGATCGAGCCAAAAACCAGGGTATCGGCCGCGACGCCGGTTTGACCCTCTAGTGTCCAACTGCGCGGGGTCTTGACCTCATAGCTGTCGTTGCCGACCGGAACCGTGCCGACGCCAGGGATCGTGAAGGTCTCCTTCATCCCGAAATCATGCTCGATGGGCGAATTATAGGTCAAGGAGACCCGCGCCGCGATCTCGGGCATCTCATAAGCGACGCCCGCGACCCAGCCAACTCCCCATGCGCTGTCGATGTCGAGGTCATAGCCCGATACTCCTGGCGGGTCATCCGGACCGGTCGGCACGGGCGGGCCACCATATCCCTCGCCGCGCAGGCTGAGACTGCCCTTGGCATGCGAGCCGCGGATCCCGCCGTGCACCGAGAAGTTGTTGTCGAACTTGTAGCGCAGCAGGGCGGTATAGGTGGTCGAGTTGACCTCGACCGCGGTGCCGCCCAGGACCGGGGAATTCGCGCCCGGATACAGGATGTCGGCGCCGAAGGGCTGCTCGACGATGATGGCGCCGGACAGGTTCGGCGTGAACTGGTGCTTGTAGGCCAGGCCAAAGAAGCCATAGCCCTGCGCGACGTCGCCGGTGGCGAAGCCGGCGACATCCGTGCCCTTCACGCTGGGATTGACGCCGCCGAAGCTCAGCTCGGCATAGTTGCCGTTCTCGAACAGCGGCGCCAGCGATTGCGGCGCACGCTCGATCCCGCCGGCAAGGACGGGCGCGGCGCTGGCCAGCAGGGCGCCGATGCCGGTGACGATCCTATTCATGAAATTCCTCCCCTTGAACCGGCCCTTGCAGAACCGCTGGGTCCAGCCTGCGACACGCGCGGCGGTTGCGTCAATCGGCTGACCCCCATGACGCGGCGTTCCGACGCAGGCGGCGCCTCTGGCGTGGCGCGGCCGCAACGATATGACGGCATGACAGGAGGTTCTCATGCGTTTCGCCCCCCTTCGCACCGCTCCGCCCGGGCTTTTCCGCCGCGTGCCGCCCGCGATCTTTCCGCCGCTTCTGGGCGGGCTTGGGCTGGCCCTCGCGTGGCGCGCGGCCACGCTGCGCTTCGCCCTGCCGCCGGGGCCCGCGGGGCTGCTGGCCGGCATGGTCATCGCCGCCGCCGGTTTTGCCGCGCTGGCCTATGGCGTCAAGCTGGCCCGCCGCCCCGCCGTCCTGGCCGAGGAGCTGCGCATCCTGCCCGGGCGGGCCGGCGTCGCCGCGGCCATCGTCGCGATCCATGCCGCCGCGCAACTGCTCGGGCTTTTTGCGCCCGGTCTCGCGCGGGGGGTGCTGGTGGCGGGCATGGCGGCGCAGCTGCTGTTCTGGGCGCTGGTGATCCCGGTCATGGCGCGGGTTCCGGGGCAGGGGCGGGTGAGCCCGGTCTGGCAGCTGACCTTTGTCGGTCCTATCGTCGCCGCGCAGACCGTGGCCGGTTTCGGCTGGACCGGCCTGGCCCAGGCGCTGTGGTGGGTCATGGCGGCACTGGCCGGGCTGATCTGGATCGCCAGCCTGCGCCAGGCCCTGACCGAACGCATGCCCGCGTCCCTGCGGCCGCTTCTGGCGATCCACTTGGCGCCCATCGCCCTGCTGGGCAATGTCGCGGCCAGCCTGGGCTGGCAGCAGGTGGCGCTGGGCTTTGCCGTGGCCTCGGCTGCGGCGCTGGCGCTCGCCGCGCTGCGCGTCCGCTGGCTGACCCAGGCCGGATTCTCGCCGCTCTGGGGGGCGTTCACCTTTCCGCTGGCGGCGACGGCGAGCCTGTGGGTCGCGGTCTCGGGCTTCGCGCCCGGCTGGACCCTGCCGGCGCAGATCCTGCTGGCGGCGGCCAGCCTGGTGGTGCCGCCGATCCTGCTGCGGGTCTGGCGCGCCTGGGCCGACGGCGGGCTGGCGGTCAAAACCAACGCCGCCATCGCCTGACGGTCTGGACATTCCGGCCGGCCCGTGAAATGGGAAACTGCCAAACGAACCCCGTGACAGGATGCTCCCATGCAGATTCGTGAGGCTTTGACCTTCGACGATGTTCTTCTGGTTCCTGCGGCCTCCTCGGTGATGCCCTCGACCGCCGACGTGACCACCCATGTCACCCAGCGGATCCGCATGAACATTCCGCTGCTGTCCTCGGCCATGGATACCGTCACCGAAAGCCGCATGGCCATCGCCATGGCCCAGGCCGGCGGCATCGGCGTGATCCACCGCAACCTGACCGCCGAACAGCAGGCCGACGAGGTGCGCCGGGTCAAGCGCTTCGAATCCGGCATCGTCTACGACCCCATCACGCTGACCCCGGATCAGACCATCGCCGACGCCCGCGCACTGCAGGAACGCTATAACGTCACCGGCTTCCCGGTCGTCGATGCCGAGGGCCGGGTGGTCGGCATCATCACCAACCGCGACATGCGCTTCGCCGCCAGCGACGACATGCCGGTCAAGGCGGTGATGACCGGCGACAACCTCGCCATCCTGCGCGAGCCCGCCGACCGGGCCGAGGCGATCAGCCTGATGAAGGCGCGCCGCATCGAGAAACTCCTGGTCACGAACTCCTCGGGCCGCCTGACCGGCCTCCTGACGCTGAAGGACACCGAGAAGGCCGTGCTGAACCCGCTGGCCTGCAAGGACGAGCTGGGCCGGCTGCGCGTCGCCGCCGCCTCGACCGTCGGCGAGGAGGGCTATGAACGCAGCCTGGCGCTGGTCGAGGCCGGGGTGGACCTGGTGGTCATCGACACCGCGCATGGCCATTCCGAAGGCGTGGCCAAGGCCGTCGCCCGCATCAAGGCGCATTCGAACGCGGTGCAGGTCGTCGCCGGCAACGTCGCCACCGCCGAGGCGGCGCGCGCGTTGGTCGATGCCGGCGCCGATGCGATCAAGGTCGGCATCGGTCCCGGCTCGATCTGCACCACCCGCATCGTCGCGGGCGTGGGCGTGCCGCAGCTGACCGCGATCATGGATGCGGTGCGCGGCGCCGGGGACGTGCCGGTCATCGCCGATGGCGGCATCAAGTTCTCGGGCGATTTCGCCAAGGCCATCGCGGCGGGGGCCAGCTGCGCCATGGTGGGTTCCGCCATCGCCGGCACCGACGAAAGCCCGGGCGAGGTGATCCTGTATCAGGGCCGCTCGTTCAAATCCTATCGCGGCATGGGCAGCCTGGGCGCCATGGCGCGCGGCTCGGCCGACCGCTACTTCCAGAAGGACGCGGCCTCGGACAAGCTGGTCCCCGAAGGGATCGAGGGCCAGGTGCCCTACAAGGGCTCGGCCGCCGCGGTGATCCACCAGCTGGTCGGAGGCCTGCGCGCCGCCATGGGCTATACCGGCAACGCCACCGTGGCCGAGATGCGCGGCGGCTGCGAATTCGTGCGCATCACCGGGGCAGGGCTGAAGGAAAGCCATGTCCATGACGTGCAGATCACCCGCGAAAGCCCGAACTACCGCCTGGGCTGAGGGCCGCTAACCCGATCTTAACCGGACTGCCGTAAAGGTCGCGAGGGAACCACCTTTGCGGCCTTTCATGCTTTTCCGGGCTTTCCTTTTCCTTCTGGCGCTCGGCGCGCTGGCCCTCGGACCGGGGCGGGGCATGGCGCTGCCCTCGGCCGATGTCTGCGAATGGGCGGCCGAGCAGGCGGCGCAGGAATATGGCGTGCCTGTGGACATCATGGGCGCGCTGACCCTGACCGAGACCGGGCGACGGCTGGACGGCCTCGTGCGCCCCTGGGCCTGGAGCGCCAATGCCGAGGGCGAGGGCACCTGGTTCGACGACCCCGCCAGCGCCGTGGCCTTTGCCGAGGATCGCGTGGCGCAGGGCCGCACCAATATCGACATCGGCTGCTTCCAGCTGAATTTCCGCTGGCATGGCGAGAATTTTTCCTCGGTCGCGCAGATGTTCGACCCGCTGGAGAATGCCCGCTATGCGGCGCGTTTCGTGCGCGGGCTCTACACCGAGACCGGGGACTGGCGCGCGGCGGCGGGGGCCTTTCATTCCCGCACCCAGGTCCATGCCCAGAAATATCTGGCGCGCTTCGACACGCTGCGGCAGATGCTGCGCGAGCGCGGCTTCCAGGGCCTGACCGACGGGCCCGAGACCTACAACAGCTTCGCCGCGATCACCTCGGGGCAGCGCAAGCAGGTGCGCGACAGGGTGATGCTGCTGGGCGCGCCCCTGGGCACCGGCGTCACCGGCACGCCCGGCTCGCTCGCCGCCATCGGCCAGGGACGCGGCGCCACGCTGACCCGGGCGCGGGGGCCGCTGCTTCTGGCCTCGCGCGGACCGCTGGCCGGGGGCGCGGGCGGGCAGGACCCGGAGGCGGCCGCCGGGCCAGATCCGCCCGAGCCGCCGCCCGGCTGGGATTGACAAACGCGCCGCAGCGGCCTTTCTGCCGCTTGTCCTTCCCATCCGCGCCGGGGGCGCAGGCCACATGACCCCAGCCGCCCGCATCGCCGCGGCCATCGAGATCCTCGACCGTATCCTGGCGGGCGATCCGGCCGAGCCGGCGCTGTTGCGCTGGTCCCGCGCCAGCCGCTTCGCCGGCTCGGGCGACCGCGCCGCGGTGCGCAACCTGGTCTTCGACAGCCTGCGCCGCCTGCGCTCGCGCGCGGCGCTGGGCGGGGCGATGACCGGGCGCGGGCTGATGCTGGGCCTGTGCCGTGACGAGGGCATCGACCCGGCCACGATCTTTACCGGCGAGGGCCACGCGCCCCCGCCGCTGTCGCCGGCCGAACAGGCTGCCGGAACGCCGGCCGGCTTGGGCGAGCGGCTGGACCTGCCCGACTGGCTGCTGCCGCTGTGGCGGCAGTCGCTGGGCGACGAGGCCGAGCCGGTGGCGCTGGCCCTGCGCGACCGCGCCCCGGTCTGGCTGCGCGTCAACCTGCGCCGCGCCACCCCCGAGGCTGCCGTGGCCGCCCTGGATCGCGACGGCATTACCGTGGCGCCGCATGCCGCGCTTGCCTCGGCCCTGCGCGTGACCCAGGGCGCACGCCGGCTTTCCGGCTCAGCCGCCTATCGCGACGGGCTGGTCGAGTTGCAGGATCTGTCGCCGCAGCTCGCCTGCGCGCTGCTGCCGGCGCAGGGCAGCCTGCTCGACCTTTGCGCCGGCGGCGGCGGCAAGGCGCTGGCCCTGGCCGCGCGCGGCGCGGCGCCGGTCGTGGCGCATGACATCGACCCCGGCCGGATGGCCGACCTGCCGGCCCGGGCCGAGCGCGCGGGCCTGCGTATCCGGCTGGCCGCGCCGGGCGGGGTCTCGGGCCGGTTCGATCTGGTCGTCGCGGACGTGCCCTGTTCCGGCAGCGGCACCTGGCGGCGCACGCCCGACGCGAAATGGCGCCTGACCGTCGCCGACCTTGCGCGCCTGCAGCAGACCCAGGCGCAGATCCTGGACCAGGCCGCGGAATTCGTCGCGCCGGGCGGGCACCTGGCCTATATGACCTGCTCGCTGCTCGACGGCGAAAATGCGGGTCAGGCCGGGGCTTTCCTGTCCCGCAACGCCGATTTCAGCCTGCTCGAGCAACGGCGGTATTCTCCGCTGACGGCCTCGGACGGATTTTTCCTGGCGCTGATGCGCCGGTGTTAACCGCCTGTTAACCCGCATGCGCTACTCCGAGCGGAAACGACTGGTGGCGAGGCGGCTGATGATTTCCGAACGGGCAGAGATCCTGCGCTCGGCGCAGATCCTGGTGCCTTTCCTGGTGCTGCCGGTCCTGGCCGGGGCGCTGTGGCTGGCGCTGTCGAACGGACCGGCGCCGGGCGGCACCACGCTGCTGGCGGCGGGGGCGGCGGCGCTGGCCTGGTACCTGCTGGGCGGCGCCATTTCGGCCCGGCACCTGCATCGCGGGCTGGCGGTGCGGCGCGAACTGGCGCGGGCCATGCCGGCCGTGCTGGCCCATGACCTGCCCGCCCTTGCCGTCGATCCGCAGGGGCTGATCCTGGCGCAGAACGCGCTGGCGCTGGACCGCCTGGGCGATCTGGTCGGCCGCCCCGTCACCGATCTTCTGCGCCGCCGGCACGCCGATCCGCAGGCGCAATGGCACGCCCTGGGCATCGGCCTGGCCCGCAGCGGGCGCGGGTGCAGCGACCTGGGCGAGTTCGGCCATTTCGCCATCGCGCGCGAAGCGGGCGGGCTGGTGCAGCTGTGGCTGGCAACAGAGCCCGAGCCGGCGGCGCTGATCCCGGCCGAGCCGCCCCGCGCGACGGATGACGATTTCGACCTGCTGCCGGTGGCGCTGCTGATGCTGGACCCCTCGGCCCGGATCCTGCGCGCCAATGCCGCCGCCTGCCAGCTGCTGGGCAGCGACATCGCCGGGCAGGGGCTGGCCGCGCTGCTGGACGGCCTGGGCCGCGAGCTGGGCGACTGGGTCGGCGACATCTGCGCCGGCCGCACGCTCGGCGGCTCCGAGGTGCTGCATGTCAAGGCCGAGGGCCCCGAGCGTTTCGTCCAGGTCACGGTGGCGCGCGGGCGGGGCGATCACGCCACGGCGGTGCTGTCGGATGCCAGCGCGCTGAAGACGCTCGAGGCGCAGTTCGTGCAAAGCCAGAAGATGCAGGCCATCGGCCAACTTGCCGGCGGAATCGCCCATGATTTCAACAACCTGCTGACGGCGATCACCGGCCATTGCGATCTGTTGATGCTGCGCCACGACAAGGCCGACCCGGATTATGCCGACCTGGACCAGATCAGCCAGAACGCCAATCGCGCAGCGGCGCTGGTGCGGCAGCTGCTGGCCTTTTCGCGCAAGCAGACGCTCAAGCCGCAGATCATGGACCTGCGCGACACGCTTTCGGACCTGACGCATCTCTTGAACCGGCTGGTGGGCGAGCGGATCGTGCTGACCTTCGACCACGATCCCTCGCTGCGCATGATCCGCGCCGACCGCCGGCAGCTGGAACAGGTCATCATGAACCTGGTGGTGAACGCCCGTGACGCCATGCCCGAGGGCGGCGACATCACCGTCAGCACCGACAATGTCCGGCTGGACAGCCCCTCGGGCGTCGGTCGGGCGACGTTGCCGGCGGGGGATTACGTGCGGGTGCAGGTGCGCGACCAGGGCTGCGGCATCGCGCCGGACGACCTGGCCAAGATCTTCGAGCCCTTCTTCACCACCAAGCGCCTGGGCGAGGGCACCGGGCTTGGCCTCTCGACCGCCTATGGCATCGTCAAGCAGACCGGCGGCTATATCTTCTGCGACAGCACGCCGGGCGAAGGCAGCTGCTTCTCGCTGTTCTTCCCGGCGCATGACCGCGCCGCCATCGATGAGCCGGCGCCCGAGCCCGCGGCGCCGATGCGCGCCCGACGCGAGGTCGAGGCCACGGTGCTGCTGGTCGAGGACGAGGCGCCGGTCCGCGCCTTTGCCAGCCGCGCCCTGAAGTTGCAGGGTTTCAACGTGCTGGAAGCCGCCTGCGCCGAGGATGCGCTGTCGCTGCTTTCCGACCAGCGGCTGCTGGTCGATGTCTTCGTGACCGACGTGGTGATGCCGGGCATGGACGGGCCGTCCTGGGTCAGAACCGCGCTGCGCGACCGGCCCGACACCAGGGTGATCTTCATGTCGGGCTATGCCGAGGACATCTTCTCGGAGGGCAGCCCGGTGCCGGACGCGGCCTTCCTGGCCAAGCCGTTCTCGCTGTCGGACCTGACCGCGCTGGTCACGCGCCAGCTGGAGGCGGCGCATTGAGCGCGGCGGTCTACAGCGACTGGTAAAGCTGGAAGTCGCGCTGCATCAGCCGGCGCAGCTCGGCCTCGTGCCCGGGGCTCAGGCTGACGTCGACGGCCGGTGGCACATTGACGCGCGGCAGGCTGATGGCGCAGTCGAGGCTATCCTCGAGGAAATGGGTGAAGCTATCGATGTCCTCGTAGCGAAAGATCCGGTCGACCCGGTCCTGGCCCGCGGTCAGGAAATCCGCCTGGTTGCCGATGCGCGCCACGGCGGCGCCCTGCGGATCGACATAGGCGCGGGCGAAATCGGCGAAATCCAGGCCGGTCATCGCATGTTCCGCGTCCTCGCTGTCGTCGCGCAGGCGAAAGCGATACCAGCTGCGCAGCCAGTCCAGCGGCTCGCGCATCAGCGCGATGGTGGTGAAGTGATCGCCGGTGACCGAATGCAGCCAGGGCGCAATATGGCTGCGGTAATGGCCAAGGTCGGTGTGCTTCAGCTCGGCGGGTCGGCGGACGGCGAGGCTGGCCAGCGGTTCGAGCGCAGTTTCGATCGCGGTCGAACCGGCCTTCGGCGTCGCGAGAAACACCAGGCGGCGTTCCCAGAAGATCAGCATGTCCACATCTTTCAGCCAGGGGCGGAACAGCGGCGGGATAGTGCTTCGCCCGGCGAGTGTAAACCGTTTCTTAACCTTTCCGGCGCAGGCTGGGGGTCGGCAGGGCTGATTCGTGACGCAGGACTTGCTTTCTCGCCCGGATGGGCACAAATAGGAACAACTCGTGAACAAATCACGGGCGGGCATCGATTGCCCCGGCGGTCGGGGTGTGAAATAAGCATGAGGACGGCATGGCAGGGGCAACACTTTTCGACATGAACGACAAGCGATCGGCAGACAAGCAGAAGGCTCTGGACAGCGCGCTGGCCCAGATCGAACGGCAGTTCGGCAAGGGCTCGATCATGAAGCTGGGCGCCGACAATCCGGTGGCCGAGATCGAGGCGACCTCGACCGGCTCGCTGGGGCTCGACATCGCGCTGGGTATCGGCGGGTTGCCCAAGGGCCGCATCATCGAGATCTTCGGCCCCGAAAGCTCGGGCAAGACCACGCTGACGCTGCATGTGGTCGCCGAAGAGCAGAAGAAGGGCGGCGTCTGCGCCTTTGTCGACGCGGAACACGCGCTGGATCCGCAATATGCCAAGAAGCTGGGCGTGAACCTGGACGAGCTCCTGATCAGCCAGCCCGATACCGGCGAGCAGGCGCTGGAGATCGTCGATACGCTGGTGCGCTCGGGCGCGGTGAACCTGGTGGTGGTCGACTCGGTCGCGGCGCTGACGCCCAAGTCCGAGATCGAGGGCGACATGGGCGACATGCAGATGGGCAGCCAGGCCCGGCTGATGAGCCAGGCTATGCGCAAGCTGACCGCCAGCATCGGGCGCAGCAATTGCATGGTGATCTTCATCAACCAGATCCGCATGAAGATCGGCGTGATGTTCGGCAACCCCGAGACCACGACCGGCGGCAATGCGCTGAAATTCTATGCCTCGGTGCGGCTCGACATCCGCCGCACCGGCTCGATCAAGGACCGCGACGAGGTGGTGGGCAACGCCACCCGCGTCAAGGTGGTCAAGAACAAGGTCGCGCCGCCCTTCCGCCAGGTCGAATTCGACATCATGTATGGCGAGGGCATTTCGAAGGTGGGCGAGCTGATCGACCTGGGCATCAAGGCCGGCGTGGTCGAGAAATCGGGCAGCTGGTATTCCTATGGCGACGAGCGCATCGGCCAGGGTCGCGAGAATGCCAAGCAATACCTGCGCGACAATCCCGAGGCGGCCTATGCCATCGAGGACAAGATCCGCGCCAGCCACGGCCTGGATTTCGGTGCGACCGACGAGGCGGACGACTCGCTGACCGAAGAGTGAACCCGGGCCGACAGGTCCGACGGGATGCGCGGCATGGCCGCTCTCCCCCGGGGGCTTTGCCCCCACGCCTCCCGTGCCCCTCGATGGGGCGCGGGAGGCGTCCCCCCAGGATATTTCTCCAAGAAAGAAGCCGCGCCGGCCCATGCGGGATTGCTGGACAGCCGCCATGGCTGGGGCTAGACCGGGCGGCAAACCGGCCCTGGCCGGGGGAACCGCATTGCGATGAAGGCCTGCCATGCCCAGCTTGAATGACATCCGTTCGACTTTCCTGAACTTCTTCGAACGCAACGGCCACCGGATCGTCGAGTCCAGTCCGCTGGTGCCGAGAAACGACCCCACCCTGATGTTCACCAACTCGGGCATGGTGCAGTTCAAGAACCTGTTCACCGGGGTCGAGACCCGCGACTACAATCGCGCGACCACGGCGCAGAAATGCGTGCGCGCCGGCGGCAAGCACAACGACCTCGACAATGTCGGCTATACCGCGCGACACCATACCTTCTTCGAAATGCTGGGGAATTTCAGCTTCGGCGACTATTTCAAGTCGGACGCCATCCCCTTTGCCTGGGAATTGCTGACCAAGGATTTCGGCATCCCGAAGGACAAGCTGCTGGTCACCGTCTATCACACCGACGACGAGGCCGCGACCATCTGGAAGAAGGTCGCGGGCCTCAGCGACGACCGCATCATCCGCATTCCGACCGACGACAATTTCTGGCGCATGGGCCCGACCGGCCCCTGCGGCCCCTGCACCGAGATCTTCTTCGACCACGGCGACCAGATCTGGGGCGGTCCGCCCGGTTCGGCCGATGAGGACGGCGACCGCTTCATCGAGATCTGGAACCTGGTCTTCATGCAGAACGAGCAGTTCGAGGACGGCTCGATGCGCGCGCTCGACATGCAGTCGATCGACACCGGCATGGGGCTGGAGCGGATCGCCGCGCTGCTGCAGGGCAAGCACGACAACTATGACACCGATCTGATGCGCAGCCTGATCGAGGCCAGCGCCCATGCGACCAGCGCCGACCCGGACGGCCCCGGCAAGGTGCATCACCGTGTCATCGCCGACCACCTGCGCTCGACCAGCTTCCTGATCGCGGACGGCGTGATGCCCTCGAACGAGGGTCGCGGCTATGTGCTGCGCCGGATCATGCGCCGCGCCATGCGCCACGCGCATATGCTGGGCGCCAAGGATCCGGTGATGCACCGCCTGGTGCCGGCGCTGGTGCGCCAGATGGGCACCGCCTACCCCGAACTCGGCCGTGCCCAGGCGCTGATCGAAGAGACGCTGCGGCTTGAGGAGACGCGCTTCAAGCAGACGCTGGATCGCGGGTTGCGCCTGCTCGACGACGAACTGTCGCGCCTGCCCGAGGGCGCGAACCTGCCCGGCGAGGCGGCCTTCAAGCTTTACGACACCTATGGCTTCCCGCTGGACCTGACCCAGGACGCGCTGCGCGAAAAGGGCCGCAGCGTCGATACCGCCGGCTTCGACGCCGCCATGGCCGAGCAGAAGGCCAAGGCGCGCGCCGCCTGGGCCGGCTCGGGCGAGACCAAGGACGCCGCGATCTGGTTCGACATCGCCGAAGAGCATGGCGCCACCGAATTCCTGGGCTATGACACCGAAATCAGCGAGGGCCAGATCCTGGCTCTGGTGCAGGACGGCGCCGCGGTCGAGCAGGCGGGCGAGGGCCAGCAGGTGCAGATCGTCGTCAACCAGACGCCCTTCTATGGCGAATCGGGCGGCCAGGTCGGCGACACCGGGCTGATCAAGACCGAGACCGGCGCCGCCCGTGTCACCGATACGAAAAAGGCCAATGGCGTTTTCATCCATGTCGCCGAGGTGACGCTGGGCACCATCGGCCGCGGCCAGGGTGCGCAGCTGTCGGTCGAGCACGACCGGCGCTCGGCCATCCGCGCCAACCACTCGGCCACCCACCTGTTGCACGAGGCGCTGCGCCGCGCCTTGGGCGAGCATGTCGCGCAGCGCGGCAGCCTGAACGCGCCCGACCGGCTGCGCTTCGACTTCAGCCACGGCAAGGCGCTGACCGCCGAGGAGATCGCCCAGGTCGAACGCGAGGTGAACGACTTCATTCGCCAGAACAGCCCGGTCGAAACCCGGATCATGACCCCCGACGATGCCCGCGCCCTGGGCGCCCAGGCGCTGTTTGGCGAGAAATACGGCGACGAGGTGCGCGTCGTGTCCATGGGCGAGCTGGCGGGCTCGGGCAAGGGCACCGGCGGCCAGACCTATTCGCTGGAATTGTGCGGTGGCACCCATGTCGGGCGCACCGGCGACATCGGCATGTTCGCCCTGACCAGCGAGACCGCCTCGGCCGCCGGCATCCGCCGGGTCGAGGCGCTGACCGGCCAGGCCGCGATGGACGAATTGCGCCGCGTGGACGCCGAGCTTTCCGAAATCGCCGGCATTCTCAAGGCGCAATCGGGCGATGTGGTGAACAAGGTCCGCGCGCTGGCCGAGGAACGCAAGACCTTGGCCAATGAGGTCGCGCAACTCAAGCGCCAGCTTGCCATGGGCGGGGGCGCCGAGGATAAACCCAAGGACATCAATGGCATCAAGCTGATCGCCCGCCGCGTCGACGGCGTTTCCGGCAAGGAACTCGGCCCGCTGGTCGACGAGATGAAGGCAAGGCTGGGCTCGGGCGCCGTGGTGGTGCTGGCCGAGGCGGATGGCAAGGCCACCGTCGCCGCCGGCGTCACCCCGGACCTGACCGACCGGCTCAGCGCGGTCGAGCTGGTGCAGGCGGCGACCGTCGCCTTGGGCGGCAAGGGTGGCGGCGGGCGCCCCGACCGCGCGCAGGGCGGCGCCCCCAGCCTCGCGGCTGCGGAGCAGGCCATCGCCGCCGTGGAAACCCTGATCGGAGAGAAAGCATGACCGCGCTCTGGATTGCCCATGTGACGGTGACCGACCCCGAAGCCTATGGCGAATATGCCCGGCTGGCCGGCCCGGCCATCGCCGCGCATGGCGGGGTCTTCCTGGCCCGCGGCTCGCGCTTCGTGCAGCTGGAGGGGACCGAGCGCGCGCGCAATGTCGTCGCCCGCTTTCCCAGCGTCGAGGCGGCGGTGGCCTGCTATCAGTCGGCGGAATACCAGGCGGCGCTGGACCATGCCCGCAATGCCGCCGAGCGCGAGCTTGTGATCGTCGAGGAAAATCCCGCCTGACGGTTTTTGGTGATTCGTTAGGATTTCCGTGCTAGGCCTTGGAAAAGCACGGAAACGGGGGCAGGGAATGTGTCGCTGGGCAGCCTATGTCGGCAGTCCGATCTATCTCGAGGATGTCATCTGCCGTCCCGGGCATTCGCTGGTGCGGCAAAGCCACGGCGCCATGCGCTGCCATACGCCGGTCAATGCCGACGGTTTCGGCCTGGCTTGGTATGGCGACCGGCCCGAGCCCGGCCTCTATCGCGACATCATGCCGGCCTGGTCGGACAGCAATCTGAAAAGCCTGACCGCGACGCTGAAATCGCATCTGTTCCTGGCGCATGTCCGCGCCTCGACCGGCACCGCGACCAGCCGCAACAATTGCCATCCCTTCGTCGTCGGCCGCTGGAGCTTCATGCACAACGGCCAGTTCGGCGGCTATGACGGCTATCGCCGCCATGCCGAGGCGCTGATCCCCGACGAATTCTATCCGCATCGCAAGGGCGCCACCGACAGCGAGGTGCTGTTCCTGATGGCCCTGGGCGAGGGGCTCGACAGCGATCCGGCCGGCGCCATGGCCCGCGCCACCGCGAAATTCGAGGCCCTGGCCCGCCAGCGCGGCGAGACCCCGCATGTGCGGCTGACGGCGGCGTTTTCGGACGGCGAGCGGCTCTATGCGCTGCGCTATGCCAGCGACGACCAGGCGCCGACGCTCTATCACCGCTGGTCGGACAGCCGCAACGGCCGCGCCGTGGTGTCCGAACCCTTGGAAAGCGACGAGGCCGAATGGCAGGAAATCCCGCAGAAAAGCTTCTGCGTCTTCCAGGGCGAGCAGGTGGCGATCACGCCTTTCCTGCCCAACCCGATCAGCGCCGCCGCCTGACGACGGCGGGTGTTTCACCGTTTTTCAAATACTCCAACCCGGCGCGCGCAAGCGGCCGGTGCCCCCGCGGCGCCTGGCCAGCGCAGGAAGCGGCGTTTGTCGTTCCAGCACCGCGGCGTCGGACGCGCCGGAATGCGGTCCATTGCCCTGGCCCGCAAAAGCAGGGGCGCCGGGCCGGCCCCGTGATCCAGGGCGCCCGGCGCCGACCGCTCCAACCGCAAGGCAGGGGCGCGGTCAGACCCCGTTATCCCGGGCGCCCGGTGCCGGGGCGCCCACCGCTCCGGCCCGCAGGGGCAGGGGCGCGGACTGGCCGATCCCGGCGGATCGGATCAGAACCAGATCCGGTCGGCAAAGACGTGATGCACGATCCGGTCGCGGGCCAGGCCCAGCTCGGCCAATTGCGCGTCGGATTTCGCTTGCAGTGCCTCGATCTCGGCACGGCGCGACAGCCGCGTGAAATCGGCCTCGCCGCCCCTGCGGAACGCGGCCAGCAGGCGGTCGAACAGCGCCGGCAGGCGGGGCGCGTGGAAGTCGGTCGTGATAGCCATGGGAAACCCCTTCGGTCTTGGCGAATGGTTTCCTCCCCTGCGGCGACAGATAGCGGTGCCGCGAACCCGTGACCATGTCCAGTTTTGCAAGGCTGCGTTGCGGTTGAGACCGGAAATGGTGCTGCGCCGCGCAATCTGCCATCCGCGCGCACCCCGCAGATCCGGGGACCGACGCCGACCCGCGTCGTTCGGCGCCATGCTGGCCCAGGCGCACCGGGATGGCACGCTTCGCACAGCCGGAAGCCGCCCCGGCCTGAAACGAAGGTCACGAGCTTGCCTGCATTGGTCTGCGCTGAGATCCAGGTTCGGAGCGCCCATCTGCGCCTCGGCAGTCATGCCGACCAGCACCATCACGCGAGGCGCCGAACGTGGCGGGACCCAGCAGATCCGCATGCTTGCCGAGCCGCTCTCATGCGCGGGCGATGGCCGGATCGACGGCGCATTTCGCGACTTGACGCCGGGGCGGAGCGCGTCGTTCGCCCCGGTTTCTTTGGCCAGCGGCCCGCGCTGCATCGCCCTCTTATGCGCGGTCCCCCGGGGGCGTGACCGTCGCCCTCTGGCGGGGCGGGCCATGCATCCGGGCACGGCCGGCGCGGGCCGATGGCCGGGGCCGCTCAATCCTCCAGGAAAAGCGGATCGGTCGGCACCTGCAGGGCGGTGGCAAGCGCGTTGGTCTGGCTGGCCATGGCGATCACGGCCAGCAGTTCGGAATGCATCTCGGGCGTCATGCCCTTGGCGCGGGCGGCAGCGCTGTGCGAATGCACGCAATAGCCGCAGCCGTTTGCGCTCGAGACGGCGACATAGATCAACTCCTTGACCAGCGGATCCAGCGCGCCGGGCGCCATGACGGCCTGGACCCGTTCCCAGGTGGTGCGCAGCGCGGCCGGGTCATGCGCCAGCGCGCGCCAGAAGTTGTTGACGTAATCGGTGCCGCGCGCGGCGCGGATGGCGTCGAAGACGGCCCGCGATTCCGCGGGCGCCTCCTCGTCGGTCAGCAGGGGAACCGTCGCCATCACAGCACCGCCATGACGCGGGCCGGGCCGCCGGTGCCGCGCGCGTGCTTGGGCGCGCCGACGAAAATGGTGGCGCCGGTCGCCGGCAGCTGGTCGACCTGGGCCAGGTTCTCGATGCCATAGCGCCCGCCCGGCAGCCATGAGTTGTGCACCGCGAAATCCGCCGAACTGCCGGGATCGAGCGACAGCGTGTCGCTGGCGATGGCGGCCACGTCCAGGCTGGCCAGAAGGTCGGTGGCCGATTTGCCGAAGCCCGGAAAGGCGAACTTGCCGTCCGGCGTGTTGCGAAACTCCGGCGTCGCCACCTTGGCGCCCCAGCCCGAGTTCATCGCCACGCAGGCGCCCTTCGGGATCTCGCCGTGCTGGCTGATCCAGGCCTCGACATCCTCGGCCTCGAGCGCGGCATTGGCATCCTCTCTGGCCTTGGCGGTGATGTCGATGACGCAAAGCGGGCAGATCAGGTTTTCCGGCGCCAGCTCCGCCACCGAGATGCCGTCTTTCGAGAAATGCAGCGGCGCGTCGATATGGGTGCCGGAATGTTCGAAGAAGGTGATCTTCCACAGCTGATAGCCCGACTTGTCGAAGTTCACCGCCTCTTCATAGGCGATGCCCGGCACGCCGTCGAAGGTCGGGAACCGCTCGTCGAAGACATAGGTCAGGTCCAGCACCTTGCCGCTGGCCCGGGCCAGTGCCGGTTGGGCGCTGAGCGGCCCGGCGGCGATGGCGGCCGCGCCGCTGGCCGCCAGGCCGGCGAACAGGCTGCGCCGGCTCATCATGGCGTGTTTGACGCTTTCGATCACGCAGGCATTGCACATGGTCCGTCTCTCCGAATGGCGCCGGGACTGCCCCGGTCGATGCGATGCTCCCACGTCTCGCGCGTCGAGGCCAAAGATTTTCCGCGCCGGGCCGGGCGCATTGCGCAAACCGGCCTCAGGACGGAATGCGCTTTCCCCGCGCGGCCGGGGCCATTATACATCCCGCGGCATTCATGACCGCGGAAGGGAACCAATATGGCCAATGTGGTGGTCGTCGGCGCGCAATGGGGCGACGAAGGCAAGGGCAAGATCGTCGACTGGCTGTCGGAACGCGCCGATGTGATCGCGCGCTTCCAGGGCGGCCACAACGCCGGCCATACGCTGGTCATCGGGAACACGGTCTACAAGCTGTCGCTCCTGCCCTCGGGCATCGTGCGCAAGGGCAAGATGGCGGTGATCGGCAATGGCGTGGTGTTGGACCCCTGGGCGCTGTTCGCCGAGATCGACAAGCTGACCGCCCAGGGCGTCGAGATCGGCCCGGACAACCTGATGATCGCGGAAAACACCCCGCTGATCCTGCCGCTGCACCAGGACCTGGACCAGCTGCGCGAGGAAGCCGCGGGCGCCAGCAAGATCGGCACCACCGGCCGCGGCATCGGCCCGGCCTATGAGGACAAGGTCGGCCGCCGCACCATCCGCGTTGCCGACCTCGGCGACGAGGAAACGCTGGATTCGCGCCTCGACCGCCTGCTGGCGCATCACGACGCGCTGCGCCAAGGCCTGGGCGCCACGCCCATCGACCGCGCCGAGCTGCGCGCGAAGCTCTTGGAGATCGCGCCGAAGCTGCTGCAATTCGCCCAGCCGGCCTGGAAGGTGATGAACGACTATCGCCGCGCCGGCAAACGCATCCTATTCGAGGGCGCGCAGGGCTCGCTGCTCGACATCGACTTCGGCACCTATCCCTATGTGACCTCCTCGACCACCATGTCGGGCATGGCCGCGACCGGCACCGGCATGGGCCCCTCGGCCATCGGCTTCGTCCTGGGCATCGTCAAGGCCTATACGACCCGCGTCGGCTCGGGCCCGTTCCCGACCGAGCTTGACGACGCCGACGGCCAGCGCCTGGGCGAGCGTGGCCACGAATTCGGCACCGTCACCGGCCGCAAGCGCCGCTGCGGCTGGTTCGACGCCGTGCTGGTGCGCCAGACTTGCGCGATCTCCGGCGTGAACGGCATCGCGCTGACCAAGCTCGACGTGCTCGACGGGTTCGAGACACTGAAGATCTGCACGGGCTACGAGATCGACGGCCAGCATTTCGACCACCTGCCGACCGCCGCCGCGCTGCAGGACAAGGTGCGCCCGGTCTACGAAGAGATGCCCGGCTGGCAGCAATCGACGCAAGGCGCGCGCAGCTGGGCCGACCTGCCGGCCGAGGCGATCAAATACGTCCGCCGCATCGAGGAGCTGATCCAATGCCCGGTGGCGCTGCTCTCGACCTCGCCCGAGCGCGACGACACCATCCTCGTCACCGATCCCTTCGCGGATTGAGATGGACCTGAAAGCCCGCAAACGCTGGTCCCTGCTGATCCTGCTGATCGGCCTGCCGCTTTACATCGTGGTGGCCGTGACGCTGGTGAACTGGATGGACCGGGCCTGGGGCCGGCAGCCGATCCTCGTCGAGGTGCTGGTCTATGTCGCCCTGGGCATCCTCTGGGCGCTGCCGTTCCGCCGCATCTTCAGCGGCATCGGCAAGGAAGAATGATCCTCGACAGCCCCCGGGCGGTCACGCTGATCGGCGGCGCCGCGGTCAGCCGCGCCGACCTCGACGCGGCGCTGGCGCTGGCCCCGACCGTCGCCGCCGCCGACCGCGGCGCCGATACCGCGCTGGGCTTCGGCCTGGTGCCGCGGGCGGTATGGGGCGATTTCGACTCGATCTCGGACCGCGCCCGGCAGGTGATCCCGGCCGGGAACCTGCACCGCATCGCCGAACAGGAGAGCACCGATTTCGAGAAATGCCTGACCCGCATCCGCGCGCCCCTGGTGATCGGCATCGGCTTTTCCGGCGCCCGGCACGACCATTTCCTGGCCACGCTCTCGACGCTGGCCCGCCGCATCGGCCCGCCCACGATCCTGATCGCCGGCGATGACGCGATCACCCTGGCGCCGCCGAAAATCAGCCTCGACCTGGCGCCCGGCACCCGGCTGTCGCTTTTCCCCATGGGTCCGGCGACCGGCCGCTCCACCGGGCTGCACTGGCCCATCGACGGCCTGGGCTTCGCCCCGCAGGGCCGCATCGGCACCTCGAACCGCGCCACCGGCCCGGTCACGCTCCAGCTCGACGGCCCGATGCTGCTGATCCTGCCGCGCGCGGAACTGCCGCGCCTGGCCGCGGCGCTCTAGGCTTCTTTGCTCCCCAAATACCCATGCACCCGCGCCGTCAGCGCCCGCGGATCCGCGGGTCCATCGCGTCGCGCAAGCCGTCGCCGATATAGTTCACCGACAGCACCGTCAGCGAGATGAAGGCCCCCGGCAGGATGACCCGCCAGGGATACATCTGCATCTGGTCCACCGCGTCGAACAGAAGCCGGCCCCAGGTCGGGAAATCCGGCGGGAATCCCAACCCCAGGAAGCTCAGCGCGCTTTCGGTGATGATCGCGGTGGCGATGCCCAGCGTCGCCGCCACCATGATGGGCGAGACCACGTTCGGCAGCACATGGCGCAGGATCATGCGCGGCGCCGGTGTGCCGATGGATTTCGCCGCCAGGATGAACTCGCGCTCCTTCAGCCCCAGCACGTCGCCGCGCACGATGCGCGCGGTCTGCATCCACGAGGTCGCGCCGATGGCACAGACGATCAGCAGGAAGGTGCCGCCCGCCGGCCCCAGCGCCTTGCCCAGGGGCTCGCGGAACAGGGTCACCATCAGCAGAAGCAGCGGCAGCAGCGGCAGGGCCAGGAACAGCTCGGTCAGCCGCATCAGGGGCGCGTCGAGCCGGCGGAAATAGCCCGACAGCACCCCGACCAGGCTGCCGAGACTCAGCGCGATCGCCATGGCCACCAGCCCGACCGCGATCGAGACCTGGCCGCCCGCCATCATCCGCGCCAGCAGGTCGCGGCCCAGCTGGTCGGTGCCGAAGGGATGGGCCAGCGTGAAGCCCTGGTTCCGGGCGCGGTAGTCAACGAAGGTCGGGTCGATCCGCCACAATACCGGTCCCAGGCTTACGAACAGCACGATGGCCGCGAAGATCACCAGCGCCAGCATGGCGCCGCGATGGCTGCGGAACTGGCGCCAGACGTCGCGTCCCTGGCTGCGCACCGGCGCGCCCTCGACCGGGGCGTCGGGCGGCAGCGCCTCGGCCCCGGGGACGGCGGCGGGCGCGGCCGCTTCCTCGACCAGCTTCGGGTCAGTCATAGCGGATCCTTGGGTCCAGAACGCCATAGAGCAGGTCGGCGACCAGGGTGAAGACCACGATCAGCGCCGCGAAGATGAAGGTCAGCGTCATCACCATCGGAATGTCATTGGCATTGATCGCCAGGATCAAGAGCTGCCCCAGCCCGTTCACCTTGAACACCTGCTCGGTGATGATGGCGCCGCCGAAGACCGCCGGCAGCCCCAGCGCGATCACCGTGACCACCGGGATCAGCGAATTGCGCAGCACATGCTTCAGCACGACGACCCGCTCGCTCAGGCCCTTGGCGCGGGCGGTGCGCACGTAATCCTGCCGCAGGTTGTCCAGCATGGAGGCGCGCATGAAACGGCTGATCTGCGCTGCGTTGTACAGCGCCAGCACCGTGACCGGCATCACCATCTGCCGCACCTGGGCCAGGAAACTGTCCCAATCCGTCACCCGCAAGGTGGTGTCATAGATCGAGGGAAACCATTGCAGCTTGATGCCGAAGACGATGATCAGCACCACCCCGGTAAAGAAGGTCGGCAGCGAAAACCCCACCATCGAGACGAAGGTGCCGATCTGGTCGAACCAGGAATATTGCCTGTAGGCCGAGACGATGCCGATCGGGACAGCGATCATCACCCCCAGCAGATAGGACAGCCCGACCACCGTCAGCGTCTGCGGCAGCCGCTGCGCGATGACGTCGAAGACCGGGCTGCGGCTCTGGAAGCTGATGATGCGCTGCATGCCGGCGCTGAACTCCGTGCCGAAGGCGCGGTCGAACCAGTAAAGCGGCTCGACCCAGAAGAACTGCTTCAGCCACAGCACGTAGCGGATATACCAGGCCTGCCCCAGCCCCAGCGCCTCGCGCATGCGCTCCTTGACCTCGGGCGGCACGGTCAGCGGCACGTCGCCCAGGGGATCGCCGGGCGAGGCTTCCAGCAGCAAAAAGATCACCAGCGAGATGAACAGCAGCGTCGGGATCGCCAGCATCAGCCGGCGCAGGGCGAAGTTCAGCATGGCGATCCCCCGATGCTCACTCGGCGCGGCTCCAGTCGGCCACGTTCCACAGCTGCCCCTCCCAGCCGTTCGGCGCGACGCCGGCAAGGCTGTTCGCATGGGCCGAAACCATGCCGCGATGGATCAGCGGCAGCAGGTAATGGCCGTCCGCCGTCAGCGCGTCCGTCAGCGTCCTGGCGATCTCCTGGCGCTTGCCGGGCTCGGCGCTGGCGTGCAGCGCGGCGATGCCGGCGTCATAGGCCTCGTCGCAGAAGCGCACGGAATTGTTGCCCTGCCACTGGTTCTCGGCCGACGGGATGCGCGAACAGACGAACTTGTTCAGGAAGGAGGCCGGGTCGGGGATATAAAAGGCATCGGTGAACATCTGCGCATCGGCGTTGAAACGCTGCTGCGAATCCGGGTTGCCGGGGTCGCCGCCGAAGAACGAGGCGCCGTCCACCGCCTTCAGCTCGGTCGCGACGCCGATCTCGGACCACCATTGCTTGACCAGCGCCTGCACGTCCTGCCGCACCGGGTTCACCGTGGTCTGGAACAGCAGCGCCAGCCGGCGCCCGTCCTTTTCCCGCACCCCATCCGCGCCCGGAACCCAGCCGGCCTGGTCCAGCAGCTTCTTGGCGCCCTCGATGTCCTGCGCCAGGCAGTCGTCGCGGCCCGAGGCATAGGCGGCGGGCACCGGCACGATGGTGCAAGTCGGCTTGCCGGCCGGCCCATAGGTCAGCTCGGCCAGCACCGGGCGGTCGATGGCCATGGACAGCGCCTTGCGCACCGCCGGATCGCCCAGGACCGGATGCGGATGCGCCCGGGTCGAGCGTTCCTCGGCCGGCAGCTCGGGGCTGGGATCGGTCTGGTTAAGCTCGATCCGCTCGACCATCGAGCCAAAGCTCGCGACCAGCTTGCCCTTGCCCTGCGCCTCCATCGCGGCCACCGCCTCGGGCGGCAGTTGCAGGTTCCAGGCGAAATCGTATTCGCCCGATTCCAGCACCGCGCGCGCCGCCGCCATGGCATCGCCGCCGCCCTTGACCGTCACCCGGTCGAAGGCGGGCTTGGACGCATCGCGATATTCCGGGTTGATCTCGAAGACCGCCACGTCGCCGGGCCGGAACTCGGTCACGCGATAGGGGCCGGTGCCGATGGGGCCGAAGTTCTGCGCCGTGCAGCTGGCGCCCGCCGCGCCGCGGCAAGCCTGAAACTGCGCCTTTTGCAGCACCGGCGTGCGCCCGCCGACGAAAGCCTGCAAGGGCGCATAGCGCGGTGCGTCGAAGTTCAGCCGCACCGTCTGCGCATCCAGCACCTCGGCCGAACGGATGCCCTCGAACTCGGCCAGCACCGCGCAGCCAAAAGCCGGATCCATGCAATATTCGGCGGTAAAGGCCACGTCCTCGGCCGTCACCGGCGAACCATCGGACCAGGTCAGCCCCGGTTTCAGTTTCCAGGTGACCGAGGTGAAATCCTTGGCGATGCCGCCATTCTCGACGCTGGGGATCTCGGCCGCCAGCACCGGCAGCAGGCTGCCGTCATCGGCGACCAGCGCCAGGGGCTCGACCACCATCGAGGCCGGGTCCACGTCCTTGGCGCCGGTCGAGAGATAAGGGTTCAGCACCGTGGCGGCCTGCCAGTACAGCACCTTCAATTCGCCGTCGCCGCCGCGTTCGGCCAGCGCGGGGGTGGCAAGGCTCAGCGCCAGGGGCAAGGCGATCATGCGGGAAATCATCGTTTTCTTCCAGTTGGTTGACGGGGCGGCCCGACCCACCCGGGGGCCGGGCCGCCAGCATGGCCTATTGCTTGACGCGATACCAGTCCGCGACATTCCACAGCTCGCTGTCCCAGGCGTTCAGCTTGACGCCGCCCAAGCTGTTCGACACGGCCGAGGCGGTGCCGCGATAGACCAGCGGGATCACCGCATTGCTGTCCCTGGTCAGCATCTCGTTCAGCTTCTTGCCCATGGCGCCGCGCTCGGCCGGATCGACGATCTGCGTCATCTCGCCGATCATCCTGTCGAACTCCGGGTCGCAGAAGCGGCTGGTGTTCTCGCCCTGCCACTGGTTTTCCGGGCCGGGGATCTTGTCGCAGGTCTGGCGCGCCAGATAGGGCTCGGGGTTGTTGCCCTCGAAGTTGTTGGCATACATCTCGACGTCGGCATAGAATTTCTGGAAGGTGTCGGGCGAGCCCGCGTCGCCGCCGAAGAACACCGACGGGTCCACCGTCTTCAGTTCCGTCTCGACGCCGATCTCGGACCACCATTGCTTGATCAGCGCCTGGAAATCCTGGCGCACCGCGTTGACCGAGGACTGGAACACCAGCTTCAGCCGCTTGCCGTCCTTTTCGCGGATGCCGTCGCCCCCCGCGACCCAGCCGGCCTGGTCCAGCAGCGCCTTGGCGCCCGCGATGTCCTGGGCCAGGCATTCGGTATTGTCCGAGGCCCAGGCCGCCGGCGCCGGCACCAGGTTGCAGGTGGGCCTGCCGGCCGGGCCATAGCCGATCTCGGTCAGCAGCTGGCGGTCGATGGCCATGGACAGCGCCTTGCGCACATTGGCATCGGTCAGGATCGGATGCGGGTGCCGGGCGGTCGAGCGTTCGCCCTCGGGCAGGTCGGAACTCGGGTCGGTCAGGTTGACATGGATGCGCTCGACCAGGGAACCGAAGGCCGCCACGTTCTTGCCCTTGCCGGCCGCCTCCATGCCGGCAATGACCTCGGGCGCCAGCTGGGTGTTCCAAGCATAGTCGAACTCGCCCGTCTCCAGCACCGCGCGCGCCGCCGCCGCCGAATCGCCGCCGCCCTTGACCACCAGCCGGGCGAAGGCGGGCTTCGCCGCATCGCGATATTCCGGGTTCGCCTCGAAGGTGATGGTGTCGTTGGTGCGGAACTCGGCCACCTTGAAGGCGCCGGTGCCCTGCGGGTTGAAGTTCTGCTCGGTGCAGGTCGGGGCCTTCTCGCCGGTGCAATTCTGGAACTGCGCCTTTTGCAGCACCGGCGATTGCGCGCCCACGAAGGCCGAGAACGGATCGGGCCGCGGCGAGACGAAGCTGATCTTCACCGTCAGCTCGTCCACGGCCTCGACCTTTTCGACGCCCTCGAACTTCGCCAGCTGCGCGCAGCCGCCGTTCGGGTCCAGGCAATAGGCGGCGGTAAAGGCCACGTCCGCGGCGGTGAACGGGCTGCCGTCGGCCCATTTCACCCCCGGCTTCAACTTCCAGGTGACGCTTTTCAGGTCCTTGGCGATGCCGCCGTTGTCCAGGCTGGGGATCTCGGCCGCCAGCCGCGGCTCGATGGTGCCCTCGGTGGTGAAGCTCGCCAGCGGCTCCAGCGCGATGGAACTGGCGATGATGTCCTTGGTCCCGGCCGACATATAGGGGTTCATCGTCGAGGGCGCCTGCCACATGATGACGTTCACCTGCCCGTCGGCGCCGCGTTCGGCCAGGGCGGCGGGGGCGGTCAGGGCCATGGCCGTCGCCCCCAGCATCAGGCATTTCAGTCGCATCGCACACTCCTTGCTCGCATGGATTGCCGGGCGGGCAGGGGGCGTCGCGCCATGCCTGCCAATGGGTTCGCCGATTTTCAGACGGGTTTCCCGGCAAAAGCAAGGCGCATCTTTTGCGGTTGCAATGCGGGTGCGCGGCATTAGCCTGATCGCCTGGGGCATCGACAGGGGAAACCATGCTGGACGCAAAGCCGCTCGTCTCGATCGAAGGCCTGCGCGTGGAGTTCCAGACCCGCGACGGCACGGTGACCGGCGTCAACGACCTGTCCTTCGACATCCGTCCCGGCGAATGCGTCTGCGTGGTGGGCGAATCCGGCTCGGGCAAGTCGGTCAGCGCGCTGTCGCTGATGCGCCTGGTGGAATTCGGCGGCGGCGAGATCGCCCGGGGCCGGCTGCTGTTCCAGCGCGAAAGCGGCGCCCTCGACCTTGCCCGCGCCGCGCCCGCCGCCATGCGCGACATCCGCGGCAACCAGATCGCGATGATCTTCCAGGAGCCGATGACCGCGCTGAACCCGGTCTTTACCATCGGCGACCAGCTTTCCGAGGGGCTGATCGCCCACCGCGGCCTGTCGCGCCGCGACGCCATGGCCCGCGCGCTGGACCTGCTGGCCGAGGTCCGCATCCCCGAGCCCGAGCGCCGCCTGACGCAATACCCGCACGAGCTGTCGGGCGGCATGCGCCAGCGCGTGGTCATCGCCATGGCCATGGCCTGCCGCCCGAAACTGCTGATCTGCGACGAGCCGACCACCGCGCTCGACGTCACCATCCAGGCCGAGATCCTGGCCCTGATCGACCGGCTGAAGCGCGAAACCGGCATGGCGGTGCTGTTCATCACCCATGACATGGCCGTGGTCGCGCAGATGGCCGATCGCGTCGTCGTCATGTTCCGCGGCAACAAGGTCGAGGAAGGCCCCGTCGCCCGGATCTTCGAGCAGCCGCGCGAACCCTATACCCAGGCGCTGCTCGCCGCCGTGCCGCGCCTGGGCGAGATGACCGGCCGCGACGCGCCCGAGCCGATGCGCCTGATGAGCGGCGCGGACGCCCCCGCCCCGGTCGTCCCCCGCGCGCCCGAGCCACTGCTCACCGTCGAGCACCTCTGCACCCGCTTCCCGGTCAAGGGCGGCATCCTGCGCCGCACCGTCGCCCAAGTCCATGCCGTCGAGGATGTCAGCTTCACCCTCAACGCCGGCGAAACCCTGGCGCTGGTCGGCGAATCCGGCTGCGGCAAGTCCACCACTGGCCGCTCGATCCTGCGGCTGGTCGAGCCGACATCGGGGCAGGTCACCCTGGGCGACCGCGACCTGCTGGCCCTGGGCGCCTCGGAGTTGCGCCAGGCGCGGCGCGACATGCAGATGATCTTCCAGGACCCCTTCGCCAGCCTCGACCCGCAGATGCGGCTGCTGGACCAGATCGAGGAGCCGATGCTGAATTACGGCATCGGCACCCGCGCCGAGCGCCGCGACCGCATCGCCCGGCTCTTCGACCGGGTCGAGCTGCCGCGCAGCTTCATGCGCCGCTATCCGCACGAGATGTCGGGCGGCCAGCGCCAGCGCATCGCCATCGCCCGCGCGCTGGCGCTGAACCCGAAACTGCTGGTCGCCGACGAGGCGGTCTCGGCCCTCGACGTCTCGGTCCAGGCGCAGGTGCTGAACCTGCTGATGGAGCTGCAGCGCGAACTCGGCATTGCCATGCTGTTCATCAGCCACGACATGGCGGTGGTCGAGCGCGTCAGCCACCGCGTCGCCGTCATGTATCTGGGCCGCATCGTCGAGATCGGCAGCCGCCGCCAGGTCTTCGAGAACCCGCAGCACAGCTATACCCGTCAGCTGATGGCGGCGGTCCCCATCGCCGACCCGCGCCGCAAGACCATCGGCGACGAGTTGCGCTTCCGCCCGATCCCCTCGCCGATCCACCCGATGGGCTATGTCCCGCCGCCCTCGACCTATGCCGAGGTGGCGCCGGGGCATCGGGTGCTGGTCGAGCCGGTGACGCATGGTTGAACCGCGCTGTTGCGGAATTGACACAACCCGCCGGGACGGAACGCCGTGGCGCGGCGGCGCTTGATTACGGCCGCTTGGAACTGGAAAAGCGGGCCATCAGCCAGCCTTGGGCCAGCGAGCATCCGAAAT
The DNA here is from genome assembly GCF_004407025.1 of Paracoccus sp. DMF. Lineage (NCBI taxonomy): Bacteria > Pseudomonadati > Pseudomonadota > Alphaproteobacteria > Rhodobacterales > Paracoccaceae > Paracoccus > Paracoccus sp. DMF. The sequence goes on along the minus strand of NZ_SOKV02000011.1, from coordinate 31,894 downwards.
TCGACGGGATGGTCCGCCATGAGCTTTCGCCCCTCTCTTTCCCTGGCCGCGCGGGCGCGGCTGTCCACGGCGCTGGGCGCCAGCCTGCTGATCCTGGCCGCCCCGGCCATGGCGCAGGACGATGCCGCCGGCACCGACCAGACCGTCATCCTGGACGAGGTGACGATCACCGCCGCCCCTGGCACGCAGACCGAGGGCACCGACAGCTGGACCACCGAATGGATGCGTTCCGCGACCGGACTGGTGCTGAGCCAGAAGGAAACGCCGCAGTCCACCAGCGCCATCACCGACGCGCAGATGAAGGACCGCAACATCACCACCATCGCCGAGACGATGGATGCGGCGACCGGCATCACCGTGCAGGCCTATGAAAGCGACCGCATCAACTATTACTCGCGCGGCTTCGCCATAGACGCCTATCAATACGACGGCGTGCCGGTGCCCAAGGACGGTGCCTGGCAGTTCGGCGACAACAACACCGACATGGCGCTTTACGACCATGTCGAGATCGTGCGCGGCGCCACCGGGCTGATGCAGGGCGCGGGCGAACCCGGCGCCTCGATCAACTTCATCCGCAAGCGCCCGACCGAGGAATTCCAGAACGAGGCCGCCGTCTCGCTGGCCTATCCCGAAGGCGCGCGGATCGAATCGGATGTCTCCGGCCCGCTGAACGCCACGGGCAATGTGCGCGGCCGGCTGATCGGCGTCGTCGACAAGCGCGACGGCTCGCTCGACCGCTATCACAAGGACAAATACGTGCTGTTCGGCGGGCTCGACGTCGACCTGGGCGACAGCACGCTGCTGTCGACCGGCATCAGCTTCCAGAAGACCAAGGCCGACAACGTCACCTGGGGCGGGCTGCCGCCGTTCTATGCCGATGGCGGGCTGATCGACTGGGACTGGGGCACCAGCCTGGGCCAGGACTGGACCTATGTCGATACCGAGCGCACCGAGGCCTTCGCCTCGCTGGAACATGAGTTCCAGAACGGCTGGACCGGCCGCCTGGTGCTGACCCATATCCGCAACGACGTGGACATGGAGCTGCCCTGGATCAGCGGCGCGCCCGACCGGGAAACCGGGCTGGGCATGTCGCCCTGGGCCGCGAAATACAAGGGCGGCTCCAGGCTGACCTCGCTCAACGCCGCGCTGAACGGCGATTTCGATGCCTTCGGCCGCAGCCATCAATTCGTGCTGGGCGCCATGGCCTCGAATTTCGACAGCGATTACGACGGCTACGATGTCGATACCGCCACGCTGGGGCCGGTGGGCAATGTCTTCGATCTGGACGGCCGCTATCCGCGCCCGACCTTCTCGGACGAGGTCACGACCCGGTGGCACAGCGAGCAGCGCCAGTATGGGCTTTACGGCTCGGCGAAGATCGAGGCGACGGATGCGCTCTCGGTCATCGCCGGCGCCCGCGCGAACTGGTGGAAGGGCAAGGAGTCCAGCACCGGCTCGCCCGATTTCGAATACAGCTATGACGCCGAGATCACGCCCTATGTCGGCTTCACCTATGCGCTGAACCCGACCTATTCCGCCTATGGCAGCATCACCAGCATCTATAAGCCGCAGATCGCCCAGACCGAGGACGGGGACTATCTGGATCCGACCTATGGCTGGAACTACGAGCTGGGCGTAAAGGGCGACCTGATGAACGGGGCGCTGTTCGCCTCGGCCGCGATCTTCCAGACCGACCAGAAGGATGTGGCGAACTACCTGTATTTCGACGAGGTGCTGAACCGCAGCATCTATGAAAGCATCGACGGCACCACCACCCGCGGCTTCGAGGCCGAGGTGGCAGGCGCCATCAGCGACCGCTGGAATGTCTCGGCCGGCTATACCTTCCGCACCTCGAAGGACAAGGACGGCAACCGCTTCGCCGCCGACCAGCCCAAGCACACGCTGAAGTTGGCGACCGACTATCGGCTGGCGGCGTTGCAGGACAAGCTCACCGTGGGCGGCGCCATGCGCTGGCAAAGCGGCACCGACAGCATGGACTTCGCCTCCGAAGTCGAGCAGCCGAACGTGCATCAAGGCAGCTATGCGGTCTTCGACCTGAACGCCACATACGACCTCAACGACAAGACCGCGCTGTCGCTCAGCGTGAACAATATCTTCGACAAGAAATATTACGCCACGACCGGCTTCTACGACACCGTGGTCTATGGCGACGGACGTTCGGCCGAGCTGACCCTGCGCGCCAAGTTCTGATCCGGCGGTGCACGCCGGTGCACGCGCGGCGCACGCCTGCGGCACGCGGATCACCGCGAAAACCCCGGCAATTGCCGGGGTTTCTGCATTCCGGGCCCGGGGCGGTGCACCGCGCAACGCACGCCGCCGTTGCGCGGCCTTGCGGTGCGGAGCGAAAGGCGTAACCTTCGGCGCGAAGGAGAGTGTCCCATGCCCGTCAAGAACCGCTTTGCCGAACTGCTGCCCGAGATCACCGCCTGGCGCCGCGACTTTCACGAGAACCCCGAGCTGGACTATGACGTCCATCGCACCGCCGGCCGCGTCGCCGAGCTTCTGCGCGCCTTCGGCGTGGACGAGGTGACCGAGGGCATCGGCCGCACCGGCGTCGTGGGCGTGATCAAAGGCCGTTCGGACAGCCAGGGCAGGGTGATCGGGTTGCGCGCCGACATGGACGCGCTGCCGATCGCCGAAAAGACCGGCGTGGATTATGCCTCGAAAAATCCGGGGGTTATGCATGCCTGCGGCCATGACGGCCACACCGCCATGCTGCTGGGCGCGGCGAAATACCTGGCCGAGACGCGCAATTTCGACGGTCGTGCCGTGGTCATCTTCCAGCCCGCCGAAGAGGGCGGCGGCGGCGGGCGCGCCATGGTCGAGGACGGGCTGGTCGAGCGCTGGGGCATCCAGGAATTCTATGGCATGCACAACATGCCCGGCTATCCGGTCGGCAGCTTCGCCATCCGCGAGGGCGCGATGATGGCCGCCACCGACCAGTTCGACATCGTGGTGACCGGCAAGGGCGGCCATGCCGCCAAGCCGCATGAGGCGATCGACACCACGCTGGTCGCGGCGCAGATCATCGTGGCGCTGCAATCGGTGGTCTCGCGCAACGTCGACCCGCTGAAAAGCGGCGTGATCTCGGTCTGCGTGGTGCAGACCGACTCGACCGCCCATAACGTCATCCCTCAGGTGGTGACGCTGAAAGGCACCGCCCGCAGCCTCGCCCCCGAGGTGCGCGACCAGCTCGAGGACGGCATCGCCCGCATCGCGACCAACACCGCCGCAGCCTTTGGCGCCCGCGCGGAGGTGCAATATGAACGCGGCTATCCGGTGACGATGAACGATCCGCAAGCCACTGTTTACGCGGCGGAAGTCGCGCGATCCGTGGCGGGTGACGTGAATACCGAGATGGCGCCGCTGATGGCGGGCGAGGATTTCAGCTATATGCTGAATGCGCGGCCCGGCGCCTATATCTTCGTCGGCAATGGCGACACCGCGATGGTGCATCACCCGGCCTACGACTTCGACGACAATGCGATTCCGGCCGGGTCGAGCTGGTATGCCGGCATGGTCGAGGCGCGGATGCCGCTGCCGGCTTGAGCCTTGGCGCCGGGGGCTGTCTGCCCCCGGACCCCCGAGGATATTTCGGCAAGAAAGCAGCAAGGGGCCGCGCGGCCCCCTTGTCCGTCAGAAATGGATGGCGCGGCCATAGGCCGAGAGCACGGATTCGTGCATCATCTCCGACAGCGTCGGGTGCGGGAACACCGTCTCCATCAGCTCGGCCTCGGTGGTTTCCAGCGTGCGGCCGACGACATAGCCCTGGATCAGCTCGGTGACCTCGGCGCCGACCATGTGGGCGCCCAGAAGCTCGCCGGTCTTGGCGTCGAAGACGGTCTTGATCAGGCCTTCGGGCTCGCCCAGAGCGATGGCCTTGCCGTTGCCGATGAAGGGGAAGCGGCCGACCTTGATCTCGTAACCCGCTGCTTTCGCTTTCTCTTCGGTCAGACCGACCGAGGCGACCTGCGGGTTGCAATAGGTGCAGCCGGGGATCGAGTTCGGCTTGATCGGATGCGGGTGCTGGCCGGCGATCAGCTCCGCGACCATGACGCCTTCATGGCTGGCCTTGTGCGCCAGCCAGGGCGCGCCGGCCACGTCGCCGATGGCATAGAGCCCCTCGACACCGGTGCGGCAATATTCGTCGGTGACGACATGGGTGCGGTCGATCTTCACGCCCAGCTTTTCCAGCCCGAGGTTTTCGACATTGCCGACGATGCCGACGGCCGAGATCACCGTGTCGAAGTCCTGCGTCTCGGTCTTGCCGTCCTTCTCGATATGGGCGGTGACCTTGCCGGGGGCGCGGTCCAGCTTCTTGACCGTGGCCTTTTCCAGGATCTTCATGCCCTGCTTGACGAACTGCTTCTTGGCCAGGGCCGAGATCTCGGCATCCTCGACCGGCAGCACGCGATCCATGACCTCGACCACGGTGGTGTCGGCGCCCAGCGTGTTGAAGAAGCTGGCGAATTCGATGCCGATCGCACCCGAACCGATCACCAGCAGCTTTTTCGGCATCCGCGGCGGTTGCAGCGCGTGCTTGTAGTTCCAGACCAGGTCGCCGTCCGCTTCCAGCCCCGGCAGGTTGCGGGCGCGGGCGCCGGTGGCCAGCACGATGGCCTTGCCGGTGACCTCCTCGACCCCCTTGTCGGTCTTGACCGACAGCTTGCCGGGAGCGGTCAGCGTCGCCTCGCCCATGATGACGGTGACCTTGTTCTTTTTCAGCAGGTGGCCGACGCCGCCGGCGAGCTGTTTCGCCACGCCGCGCGAACGCTGCACCACGGCGCCGAGGTCAAAGCCGATCGTGCCGGCGGAGAGGCCGAATTCCTTGGCGCGGTGCATCAGGTGGAACACCTCGGCCGAGCGCAACAGCGCCTTGGTCGGGATGCAGCCCCAGTTCAGGCAGATGCCGCCCAGATGCTCGCGTTCGATCACCGCGACCTTCAGGCCCAGCTGCGCGCCGCGGATGGCGCAGACATAGCCGCCCGGGCCGGAACCGATCACCACCATGTCGAAGCCTTGCGCCATGGAATTCCCCCTCTGGAAAAAGATAGTTCAGCGTTAAACCATTTTTCAGACATCCACAAGCGACAGCTTGCCGGAGACCAGCGCGCCATAACCGCCGGCCTGCATCACGCGGGTTTCGGCCGCGGTCGGGCTGCGGCCCAGGGCCGCGTTGCGCCAAGGGAAGCGGCCGAATTTCGCGATCGTGTCGCGGTGGATCTGCGCATGGCGCAGGCTTTCGCCGGGCATGAATTCCTGGAACAGCGCCACGGCGCGGTCCTGGTCGGCCAGATCCTCGGAATGCTCGAAGGGCATGAAGAAGAACTGCCGCGCGGGCAGGCCGATGCGTTGGGGAAAGCCGCGGTCCAGCGCGGCGCGGGCCAGGTCGCGGGCCAGCGGATCGGTCGCGAAGGCGCGGGCGTCCTCGCGGAACAGGTTGCGCGGGAACTGGTCGGTCAGGATCAGCGCGGCCAGCGCGCCCTCGGGCGTTGCGGCCCAGGCGGGGGCCAATTCGGCCGCGCGTTCCCATGTCGGCAGGAAGCGCTGGCGGATGGTCTCGTCCAGCAGATCCGAGCGGACATACCAGCCGGTTTCGCCGACCTCATCGAGCCAGAAGCGGTTGATCGCCTGCGGGGTGACGGTTTCGGTCATGCTCGGCCCTCCGTTTCCGAAGGATGGTTGCAGAGCCGGCCGGCCGCCGCAACCCCGTCAGTCGGGGCGCGGCGGGCCGTCGTCGGGGCCGGCGGTCTCCAGCGCCGCCTCGACCGCGATGGGGGTGGCCGAGGGGGCGATGACCGCAAAGCTCTGGTCCAGCATCGGCGCCGGGCGGCGGGTGCGGCGATAGAAGGTATAAAGCGCCAGCAACGCCAGCAGCGCGGCGATATAGACCCAGAACCCGTCCGGGCCCAGCCAGGACATCAGCCAGCCGGTGATCAGCGGCCCGGCCATGGCGCCAAGCCCGTTGATGAACAGCAGCCCGGCCGAAGCGGCCGCCATGTCGCTGTTGTCGAGGAAGTCGTTGGTATAGGCCAGCAGCAGCGAATAGACCGGATTGGCGACGCCGCCGACCACGGCTGCCGCCAGCAGCAGGCCCCAGATGCCGGGTTGCAGCAGCACCGTCGCGCCCGCCACCGCCGTGCCCAGAATCGCCAGCCCCAGCACGATCAGCCGCCGGTCGCCGTGGTCGGAAAGCCAGCCCACCGGATATTGCAGCAAGAGGCCGCCCGCGTAGATCGCCGCGACAAACGCCGAGATCTCGCGCACCGACAGGCCCTTCATCGAGCCCCAGACCGAGGCCATGCCGAACAGCGCCGAGAACACCCCGCCCATCAGGAACATGCCGATGCAGCCCAGCGGCGAGGCGGCGAAGAGGTCGCGGAAGCTCATCCGCTTCAGCGCGGCGAATTGCGGCGCCGGCTGGCGCGACAGCAGGATCGGCAGGAAGGACAGGCTGACCAGCACCGAGGGGATGACGAACAGCAGGTAGCCCGCCGGGTCCGCCGTGTTCATCAGCAGCTGCGCCGTGATGATGCCCAGCATCTGCATGATCATATAGGCCGAGAGCGCCTGGCCGCGTGTCTCGTTGCTGGTCGAGGCGTTGAGCCAGCTTTCCGCGGTGATGTAGACGCCCGAGAAGCAGAAGCCGATCAGAAGCCGCATCGCCGCCCAGGCGATCCATTCGGGCGCCGCCGCATAAAGGATCAGCACCGAGGAGATCAGCGAGCCGAGCGCCGCGAAGACCCGGACGTGGCCGACGCTGCGGATCATCTGCGGCACCACGCGCGAACCCAGCAGGAAGCCGCCGAAATAGGCCGCCATCACCACCGACATCTGCGTGGTCGAGATGCCCTCGATCTTGCCGCGCACGCCCAGCAGGGTGCCCTGCATGCCATTGCCGACCATCAGCAGAAGGATGCCCAGCAAGAGCGGCCAGGTGGTGCGCAGAACGGTCAGCATCATTCCCTCGACGGTATCAGAAGCGAGGCATCGCCATAGCTGAAGAAGCGATAGCCCGATTCGACGGCATGGCGATAGATGGAGCGGATGCGGTCCTGGCCCATCAGGGCCGAGACCAGCATCAGCAGCGTCGATTTCGGCAGGTGGAAATTCGTCATCAGCGCATCCGTCACCCGGAAGCGATAGCCCGGATAGATGAAGATTTCGGTCACGTCTCGGAACGGCTTCACCAGTCCCTCGGGCGTGGCCGCCGATTCGATCAGCCGCAGCGCCGTGGTGCCGACCGGGATCACCCTGCCGCCGGCGGCGCGGGTGGCGTTGATCGCGGCGGCGGCCTCGGCCGTGACCTCGCCCCATTCGCCGTGCATCTTGTGGGTGGTCACGTCCTCGACCTTGACCGGCAGGAAGGTGCCGGCGCCGACATGCAGGGTGACATGGGCGAAGCGCACGCCGCGCGCGCGCAACGCCGCCAGCAGCGGCTCGTCGAAATGCAGGCTGGCGGTGGGGGCGGCGACGGCGCCGGAATGGCGGGCCCAGACGGTCTGGTAATCGGTCCGGTCGGCCTCGTCCGGCGCGCGCAGCGCGGCGATATAGGGCGGCAGCGGCATGGCGCCGACCTGGGCCAGCGCGGCGTCGAAGGCCTCGCCGGTTGCGTCGAAGCGCAGCCGCAGCCCGGCCTCGCCGATCTCGGCCACCTCGGCCGACAGCGCGTCCGAGAAGCGGATCACCTCGCCCTGCCTCAGCTTGCGCAGGGGCTTGGCCAGCGCGTTCCAGCCGTCGGCGGCGGGTTCCAGCAGCGTGATCTCGACCTTGGCCACCGCATCGCCCTGTGGCGTGGCGCGCCGGCGGGTGCCGGTCAGCCGCGCCGGGATGACCTTGGTGTCGTTCAGCACCAAGAGATCGCCCGGCCCCAGCAATTCGGCCAGGTCGGCCACATGCAGGTCGCGGATCGCGTCCCCCTGGGCCAGCAGCAGCCGCGCCGAGGAACGCGGCCGCGCAGGCCGCGTCGCGATCAGCCCCTCGGGCAGGTGGAAGTCGAAATCCTCAAGTCTCATGCCCCGGGTTCTGTCCCTGCCGCGCCGGGGCGTCAAGCCGGCCCGCGCGGCGATGAAGCCAAAGTGAAAAACTCGGGCTTTACTTCGCTGAGCGAATCTGTCAGTTATAGCCAAATCTCAGGTGAACCCATGATCGTCTGCCACTGCACCCAGATTTCCGACCACGACATCAAGGCGGCTGTCGACTGGATGCGGGCCTCGGACCCCGAGACGATCATCACCCCCGGCAAGATCTATCACGCGCTTGGCAAGCGCGCGGATTGTGGCGGCTGTATGCCCTTGTTTCTGGACACCATGCGCGGATGCGATAATCTGGCCGTGCCCCCCATCCTGCGGGGGCTGAAAGCCACGCGCAAAGGGGAAAGCCATGAAGGGCGACGCCAAGGTCATCGAGTATCTCAACGCAGCGCTTCGGTCTGAGCTTACCGCGGTCAGCCAGTATTGGCTGCATTATCGGCTGCAACAGGATTGGGGTTTCGGCAAGATCGCCGACAAGTCGCGCGCCGAATCCATCGAGGAAATGAACCACGCCGATCGCCTGATCGAGCGAATCATCTTCCTGGAAGGCCATCCCAACCTGCAGAAGCTGGACCCGCTGCGGATCGGCCAGAACCTCAAGGAGACCCTCGAGTCGGATCTGGCGGCCGAGCATGACGCCCGCACGCTCTATATCGAGGCGCGCGAATACTGCTCCAACGTCGGCGATTATGTCAGCAAGAACCTGTTCGATGATTTGCTGACCGACGAGGAAGGCCATATCGACTTCCTCGAGACCCAGCTGGATCTCTACGCCTCCATCGGCGAACAGAACTATGGCCTGCTGAACGCCAAGTCGGCCGACCAGGCCGAGTGACGGCACGCGAATCTCGCGCTTCAGGGGGCCCTTGCGGCCCCCTTTAATGTTTCAGCCCAGCCAATCCGTCGCCAGCGCCGGCAGCTCGTCGAAATGGCGCAGCATCGCCTCGGGCGCCAGCCGCGCCAGGCCTTCGCCCTCGGGGCCGAAGGCGACCAGCGCCACCCGCACCCCGGCAGCCGAGGCGGTCTTGCGGTCGGTCTCGGTATCGCCGACCAGGAAAGAACGCGCGACCTCGCCGCCCGCGCCCTCGACGGCGGCGCGATAGGGCCGGGGGTCGGGCTTGCGCACCGGCAGCGTGTCGGCGCCGATCATCGCGGCGAAACGCTCGCGGATGCCCAGCTCGCGCAGCAGCACCTCGGCCAGGGCAGAGGGCTTGTTGGTGCAGACCGCCAGCCGGTGGCCGGCGTCGGCCAGCCGGTCCAAGGCCGCCTCGGTGCCGGGGTAAAGCCGGGTATGGGTGGCGATGGCCGCGCCGTAATGGCCCAGCAGGCGCGGATAGTCCTCCTCCTCGGCGCCCGGGGGCAGCAGCGTATCGGCGGGAAGCCGCCCATAGCCGGCGCGCAGCATGGCCCTTCCGCCGTGAAAGGCGATCAGCGCATCCGCGACCGGGTCCAGCAGATCGCCCAGCCCGCGGCTTTGAAAACAGGCGTTTGCCGCCGCGATCAGGTCGGCCGAGGTATCGGCCAGCGTGCCGTCCAGGTCGAAGACCACCGTTCCCGCCATGTTGTAACCTTCCGTCAAGATGTTTGATCCGCCGGGGCCTTTCCCGATCCCCGTCCTCTAGGTAGAACGCCCGGCAAGGACAAGAAACAGGCAAGAGGGCAGTATGACCGAGAAACCCGTCGCGCTGATCGTGCTGGCCGCCGGACAGGGCAGCCGCATGCAGTCGGACTTGCCCAAGGTGCTGCACCGCCTGGGCGGCGTGCCGCTGGTCGGTCACGCCCTGGCTGCCGGCCGCAGCCTGGCGCCCGAAACCGTGGTGGTCGTCGCCGGCCATGGCGCCGCGCTGGTCCAGAAGGCGATCGCGACGCTGGACCCCGAGGCGCAGATCGCCCTGCAAGAGGAACAGCTGGGCACCGCCCATGCCGTGCGCCAGGCCCTGCCGCTGCTTGAAGGCTTCGAGGGCCGGGTGCTGGTGCTTTACGGCGACACGCCCTTCATCGCCGAGGAAACGCTCGGCATGCTCGCCAGCCACCCCTCGGACGTGATCGTGCTGGGCTTCGAGGCCGCCGACCCCGGCCGCTATGGCCGGCTGGTCACCGGCCCGGACGGTCTGGAGCGCATCGTCGAATACAAGGACGCCGACGAGGCCACGCGGGCGATCCGGCTGGTGAACTCGGGCGTGCTGGCCGCCGACGCCGCGACGCTGCGCGAGATCCTGCCGCAGATCGGCAACCGCAACGCGGCGGGCGAATATTACCTGACCGACCTGCCGGGTCTGGCGCGCGCCGCCGGGCTGCGGGTCGATGTCGTCACCTGCGACGAAGCCGAGACGCTGGGCATCAACACCCGCGCCGAGCTGGCCGCGGCCGAGGCCGCCTTCCAGGCCCGCGCCCGCGCGCAGGCGCTGGAGGACGGGGTGACGCTGACCGATCCGGCAACGGTCTGGTTCGCGCTGGACACCTGCATCGGCCGCGACGCGGTGATCGGGCAGAACGTGGTCTTCGGCCCCGGCGTGACCGTGGAAAGCGGCGCCGAGATCCTGCCCTTCTGCCATCTCGAGGGCTGCCATGTCAGCGCCGGCGCCACCGTCGGCCCCTTCGCCCGGCTGCGGCCCGGGGCGGAGCTGGGCGGCGACGTGCATGTCGGCAATTTCGTCGAGATCAAGAATTCGGTGCTGGACGAGGGCGTCAAGGTCGGCCACCTGACCTATCTGGGCGATGCCCATGTCGGTGAGGCCACCAATATCGGCGCCGGCACCGTGACCTGCAATTACGACGGCGTCGGCAAGCACCGGACCGAGATCGGCGCCCATGCCTTCATCGGCTCGGACACCATGCTGGTGGCGCCGGTGCGGGTGGGGGCGCGGGCGATGACCGGCTCGGGCTCGGTCATCACCGAGGACGTGCCGGACGACGCGCTGGCGCTGGGCCGCGCGAAACAGGTGACGAAGCCCGGCCTCGCCACCCGGCTGATGCAGGCGCTGCGCCAGAAAAAGGGGAGTTGAGCCATGTGCGGCATCATCGGAATCCTGGGACAGCACGAGGTCTCGCCGCAGCTGGTCGAGGCGCTGAAGCGGCTGGAATACCGCGGCTACGACAGCGCCGGGGTGGCGACGGTCGACGACGCCGGCCGGCTGGATCGGCGCCGGGCGGTGGGCAAGCTGGTCAACCTCTCGGACCGGCTGGTGCATGAGCCGCTGACGGGACACGCCGGCATCGGCCATACCCGCTGGGCCACCCACGGCGCCGCGACCGAGGTGAACGCCCATCCCCATCGCCGCGGCCCGGTCGCCGTGGTCCATAACGGCATCATCGAGAACTTTCGCGAGCTGCGCGACGAGGTGATCGCGCTGGGCCTACAGCCGGAATCGCAGACCGACACCGAAACCGTGGCGCTGCTGACCGCCTGGCACATGGCGCAGGGCCTGGATGCGGCCGAGGCGGCGCGCGCGACGCTGGCCCGCCTGCATGGCGCCTTTGCCCTGGCCTTCCTGTTCGAGGGTGAGCCCGACCTGATGATCGCCGCCCGCAAGGGCAGCCCGCTGGCCGTGGGCCATGGCGAGGGCGAGATGTTCCTGGGCTCGGACGCCATCGCACTGGCGCCCTTTACCGACCGCATTACCTATCTCGAGGACGGCGACCATGCCATCATCCGCCGCTTGGGTGCCGAGATCTTCGACGCCGAGGGTCGTCCCGCCAATCGCGAGATCCAGCAGATCGACGTCGGTGCCACCCAGATCGACAAGGGCGGCTATCGGCATTTCATGGCCAAGGAGATCGCGGAACAACCAGTTGTTTTGGGCGATGCGCTGAACCACTATATCAAGGGGGATCGCCTCGTCCTGCCCGAGGCGCTGGATTTCCGCGACGTGGACCGGCTGACGCTGGTCGGTTGCGGCACCGCCTTCTATGCCGCCCATGTCGCGCGCTACTGGTTCGAGTCCCTGGCCGGATTGCCCTGCGACCTGGATGTGGCCTCGGAGTTTCGTTACCGCGAGCCGCCGCTGTCGGCGCAGAGCTGGGCGCTGTTCGTCAGCCAGTCGGGCGAGACGGCGGACACGCTGGCGGCGCTGCATTATGCTCGGGACAAGGTGGCGCGCACGGTCGGCGTGGTGAACGTCGGCACCTCGGCCATCGCCCGCGATGCCGATATCGCCCTGCCGACGCTGGCCGGGATCGAGGTCGGCGTGGCTTCCTCCAAGGCCTTCACCTGCCAGCTTGCGGTGCTGGCGGTGCTGGCGCTGAAGGCGGCGCGCGACCGCGGGCGGCTGGACGAGGCGCAGCTTGCCGCGCATCTTGCCGATCTGCGCAGCCTGCCGGGGCTGCTGAACCAGGCGCTGGCGCTCAGCGACACCTGCCGCCGTCTGGCCGGCTGGCTGTCCGAGGCGCAGGACGTGCTGTATCTGGGGCGCGGCCCGCTTTACCCGGTGGCGCTGGAGGGCGCGCTGAAGCTGAAGGAACTCAGCTATATCCACGCCGAGGGCTATGCCTCGGGCGAGCTGAAGCACGGGCCGATCGCGCTGATCGACCGCAATGTGCCGGTGGTGGTGCTGGCGCCGCGCGACGGGCTGTTCGACAAGACCGTCTCGAACATGCAGGAGGTCATGGCGCGGCACGGGCAGGTGCTGCTGATTTCGGACCCCGAAGGGATCGAGGCGGCGGGGCAGGGTTTCAAGGCGGCCCTGGCGATGCCCACGGGCGGCGGGATGTTCCAGCCGATCCTCTATGCGCTGCCGATGCAGTATCTGGCCTATCACACGGCGGTCGCCAAGGGCACCGATGTGGACCAGCCGCGCAACCTGGCGAAATCGGTGACGGTGGAATAGGACGGAAACGGCAGTCGGGAGACCGGCTGCCGTGCGGCCGTTCAGGCGGCCTTGACCAGCACGATATCGCTGCTGCGGCGCTGCGCGGCCGGCAGCGCCTGATACAGCGCATGGTCGGGCACCACCAGCAGCCGGGCGGTGTTGCCCTCTTTCGCCGCTTTCAGGTTCTGGGCGCTGGTCTTTTCCAGATCCCCCAGCGCGATCGGCAGGGTCGAGGCGATGAACAGCGATTTCGCCTCGAACACCCGGGCGACATAGCGGTCGAAACCCTCGATGGTCCAGGTCGTGGCGGCGCCGTCGCCCTCGGCATTGACGATCAGCGCCAGCGACCAGGCGCCTTGCGCGTCGGTGGTCGCCTCGACCTTCTGGGTCACGACGCGCACGCCGTCGTCGAACACGTCCGATCCGTTCAGCGTCGCGACGATCTTGCCCCCGGCGATGGGGGCCAGGGTGGCATCGGTCAGGACGCCCCCGACAATGGCCTTGTTCGGCATCTCTTGCTCCTGTGCTCTCACGGCCCGGCATTATCCCGGCGATTCGCGCGGGTTGCGGGCCGGGGCGAAGCAACGCGCCGTCAGGCCGGCACGTCCTCGGCCAGCACGCCCCGGCTTTGCCGCCACAGGTCGGGCGTGGTGCCCTCGGTCTCGCGGAAGACGCGGATCAGGTGCGAGGCGTCGCAGAAGCCGGTCTCCTCGGCGATGCGGGTGACGGTGCGGTCGGTGCGCGCGAGCAGCATCCGCGCCTGCGCCAGCCGGATGCGGATCGAGGCATCGGCGGGCGGGATGCCCAGATCGGCGTTGAAATGCCGTTCCAGCTTGCGCCGGCCGACGCCCAGGTCGCGGGCGATGCGGGCGATGGGCAGGGGCGCATGCAGGTTCTGCTGCATCGCCAGCAGGGCCCGGCGCACCAGCGGGTCGCGGGCGTGCAGCTCCAGCGGCAGGCCGGGCTGCGGGCGGTCGCCCTCCATCGGCTCGTCGATCATCAGGATCGACAGCGCCTTGCGCGCCGCTGCCCGGCCCAGATGGCGGTCGATCAGGAAGGCCGCCAGATGCGCCGCGCTGACCCCGCCCGAGCAGGAAAGCCGGTCGCGGTCCACCACGAAGATCTGGTCCGAGACCGGGCGCATCTTTTCGAATTCGGCCAGGAAATCCTGGTGATGGAACCAGCTGACGCAGCAGCGATAGCCGTCCATCAGCCCGAAGCGCGCCATCGAGAACACCGCGGTGCAAAGCCCGGCCAGCGGCACCCGCGCCTGCGCCGCGCGTTTCAGGAAGGCGCCCTGGTCCGGCGACAGGCCCGGGCCGCCGTCGATCAGCCCGCCGACCGCGACGATATAGTCGAAGCGCGTCGGGTCGCCCAGCCGCTCGTCCGGCTCGATGCGGATGCCGCAGGAGCTTTGCACCGGCGCCATGTCGGCCGAGAGCACGCGCCAGCGGCAGCGGATCGGCCGTGAGCCGTCGCCGTCGTCGGCCGCCAGCCGCAGCACGTCGACGAAGGTGGCAAAGGCCGACAGCGTGAAGCGCGGCGCCAGCAGGAAGCCGATGCGCAGGCGGGTCGGGTTTTGGTCGGTGGCAGGGTCAGGCTCGGGCATCTGTCGCTATTCATCCATGGCATGCGTCGCGATCATGCCATGTTTTTCGCGCCGGTCCAGCGATTCCCTTCAGCCGCGCGTCGGCAGGACCGAGGTCGCATGCGCGGCCTGATCCGCGTCCTCGGCGCCGTCGCCGGCATCGACGATCTCGCGGGCTTCTTCCTCGTCCTCGTCCTCCAGCGCGGGCGGATCTTCGCCGGCCAGGAAATTGCCGAATTTCTCGAGCCCCGGAATGTGGTCCGCCAGCACCCGCATGACGACCAGGATCGGCACCGCAACGATCATGCCGATCACCGACCAGAGCCAGGCCCACAGCGCCACGGTCAGGAAGACGACGACCGTGTTCAGCTGCAGCTTGCGCGAGACGAAATAGGGCGTGATCAGCTGGCCCTCGACGGCCGAGATGCCGAAATAGGTCAGGCCGACCATGAAGGGCGTGAACAGGTCCTCATAGACGAAAAGCCCGACCAGCATGGTGATGATGATGCCGGTGATCGGCCCCAGATAGGGGATGTAGTTCAGCAGGAACACCGCCAGGCCAAAGAGCATCGGGCTGGGCATGCCCCAGGCCCACATCGCCAGCCCGACCGCGATGCCCAGGCAGGCGTTGATCAGCGTGATCGCGCCCAGATAGGCGCCGAGCGAATCCTCGATCTCGCGCAGCGCCAGATAGGCGGCGCGCTTTTCGCGCATGCTGTCGAAGCTCTGCACGATCTTGAGATACAGCAGGTCGCCCGAGGACAGCAGGAAGAACAGCAGGAACAGCGTCAGGATGATCTGGCCGACGAAGGCCGGGCCCAGGTTCAGCACGCTGACCAGGGTCGAGGTCTGCGGCGCGGCGTTCACCTCGACCTGGATCTTCTGGTCGGGGGTCTGCGGCGTGCCGGGCTGCGGGATCGGCGTCAGCGTCCCGGTCAGCGTCGCATCCGGCGCGGGGGCGCCGGGGGCGGGCTTGGTCTCGGGCTTGGCGCCGCCGCCGCCGGTCAGCTCGTCGATCTTTTCCGCCGCGCGCTCCAAGCCGCGGAAGTTGCTGCGCAATTCGGTGAAGCGTTGTTCCAGCCGGTCGCCGATCTGCGACGAGTTCTCGATCAGCCGGTTCACCGGGCCCGAGATCATGAAGCCGATCACCACCACCGAGACCACCAGGCCCAGCGAGACGATGGTGGCGGTGACGACGGCGCCGATGCCCAGCCGCTCCATCAGCCGGCGGAAGGGCACGAAGACGAAGAACAGCAGAAAGGCCAGCGTCACCGGCATCAGGAAGTCCCGCGCCTGGGCGAAGAAGGTGAAGAGCAGGAACAGGAAGATGCCGATCACCGCCCAGTTGGCGACGCGGGGCACGGCCTGCTTTTCGGTCCGGGGAAAGGTCGGGAACTTGTGATTGTCTGGCGGAACCATGAAGCTGCCCGATCCTTTTGCAACGCCTGGAAGCAAGCGGAAACGCCGACCCCGCCCGGAGGTTCCTGCGGGCGGGGGCGCGTATCGGAAATTCTGCCGGGCCGGCGTTACAGCGGATGGTCGCCCGAGGCGTCGATCACCCGGGTCGGCAGGCCCAGATCGCCCAGCAGTTCAAGGAAGGGCCGGGCGGGCAGATCCTCGACATTGACCATCTTCCTGACGTCCCAGGTGCCGCGCGCGACCAGGATCGCGGCCGCGACCGGCGGCACGCCGGCGGTGTAGCTGATGCCCTGGCTGCCGACCTCGGCAAAGGCCTCCTTGTGGTCGGCGACGTTGTAGATGAAGACCTCGCCCGGCTTGCCGTTCAGCGTGCCCTTCACCAGGTCGCCGATGCAGGTCTTGCCGGTATAGTCGGGGGCAAGGCTGGACGGGTCGGGCAGCACCGCCTTGACCAGTTTCAGCGGCACGACCTCCAGCCCCTCGGCGGTCTTGACCGGCTGCTCGCTGAGCAGGCCCAGGTTCTGCAAGACCGTGAAGACGTTGATGTAATGCGCGCCGAAACCCATCCAGAAGCGCACGTCGGCGTCCTTGTAGCGGGCCGAGAGGCTGTGCACCTCGTCATGCCCGGACAGATAGGCGGTCTGCTTGCCGACGACGGGCAGGTCCCATTCGCGGCCGACCTCGAACATCTTGTTCTGGCGCCATTCGCCGCCCTGCCAGGAATAGACCGTGCCGGTGAATTCGCGGAAGTTGATCTCGGGGTCGAAGTTCGTCGCGAACCAGCGGCCGTGCGAGCCGGCGTTGATGTCGACGATGTCGATCGAGTCGATCTTGTCGAAATATTCGTCCTCGGCCAGGCGCGCATAAGCGTTGACCACGCCCGGGTCGAAGCCCACGCCCAGGATCGCGGTGATGCCGGCCTTCTCGACATCCTCGCGGCGTTTCCATTCGTAATTGGCATACCACGGCGGGGTCTCGCAGACCTTGGCCGGGTCTTCGTGGATGGCGGTGTCCAGATAGGCGGCGCCGGTCTCGATGCAGCCCTGCAGCACGGTCATGTTGACGAAGGCGGAACCGACGTTGATGACGATGCCGGCGTCGATCTGGCGGATCAGCGCCGCCACCGCCGCGCTGTCCATCGCGTCCAGCGGATGGGCGGCGAATGCGACCGAATGGCCCTTGTCCCGAACGCTCGCGATGATCTTCTCGGCCTTCGAGACGGTCCTGCTGGCGATATGCAGGCTGCCGAACTCGTTAGCGTTCTGCGCCACCTTATGCGCGACCACCTGCGCGACGCCGCCGGCGCCGATGATGAGCACGTTCTTGGCCAATTCGATCTCCTTTTCGGGGCTGGGAAGGGGAATGGCGGGCCGGTTCAGGACAGGCTGGCTTTGTAATCGTCGTAAGAGAACCGGCGGACGGTGCGGATCGTTCCGTCCTCGGCCCGGATGGCGATGGCGGGCATGGCGACGCCGTTGAACCAGTTCTTCTTCACCATGGTATAGCCGCCGGCATCGGCGATGCTGATGCGGTCGCCGACCTTCAGCGGCCGCGGGAAGCGGCCTTCGCCGAAGATGTCGCCCGCAAGGCAGGTCTTGCCGGCGATCTGATAGGGATGCTCGCCCTCTTGCGGCAGCTTCGCCGTCTCGCGATAGATCAGCAGGTCCAGCATATGCGCCTCGATGCTGCTATCCACGATGGCCACGTCCTTGCCGTGATGGATCACGTCCAGCACCGTGACTTCCAGCGAGGTCGAGCGGGTGATGCTGGCCTCGCCCGGTTCCAGAAAGACCTGCACCCTGAAGCGGTCCGAGAACGCCTTCAGCCGGTCGGCCAGCCGGTCCAGCGGATAGCCGTCGCCGGTGAAATGGATGCCGCCGCCCAAGCTGACCCAGTCCAGCTTTTCAAGGAAGCCGCCGAATTCCGCCTCGATCCGGCCGAGCTGCGTGTCGAACAGGTCGAAATCGGCATTCTCGCAGTTGTAGTGGATCATCACGCCGCTGATGCGGTCCAGCGCCTGCTCCAGCCGCGGCAGATCCCATTCGCCCAGCCGCGAGAACGGCCGCGCCGGATCGGCCAGGTCGAAGCCCGAGGTCGAAAAGCGCGGGTTCAGGCGCAGCCCCATGGCGATGCCGCGCTCCTTGGCGCGGGCGCCGAAACGGTCCAGCTGGCCCAGCGAGTTGAAGATGATCTTGTCGGCGTAACCCAGTGCCTCGTCGATCTCGTGATCGGCCCAGGCCACGGAATAGGCATGGGTTTCCTTGCCGAATTCCTCATGCCCCAGCCGCAGCTCGAACAGCGAGGACGAGGTGGTGCCGTCCATGAACGGGCGCATGAAGTCGAAGGCGCCCCAGGTCGCGAAGCATTTCAGCGCCAGCAGGCATTTCGCCCCCGAGCGTTCCCGCAGAAAGGCGATCCGCTCCATGTTCACCCGCAGTTTCGCGAGGTCGATCAGGTAGAAGGGCGTCTGAAGGTCGGACATGGCGCGGGCTCCCGGTCGCGAAACCGTGCTAGGTCAAAAGGAAAGGCTCATTTAGGGCCACCCGGCCCGTTTCGCAAGGAAGCGTGACGGCCGCGTGACGGATCAGCGCAAACGCACCGGCTGGCCGGTCCGGACGGATTCATCGGCGGCAAGGCAGACCGCCAGCGAGGACACCGCATCCTGCATGTGCCGCGTCAGGTCGGCGTTCTCGGCGATGGCGCGGGCCATGAAGGCGGCCTCGGCATCGCAAAGCGCCTGGTGGCCCGGCTCTCCGGTCATCGACAGGTCCTGGTCCGGCTCTCCCACCTTGTGCAGGCGCAGCGTCGCGGTGCGGGTATGGGTGTCGATGTCGTCCGAGCGCGCGTCCTCGGCTATGCGGATGCTGACGGCGCCGTTCGGGCTGACCACGTCCTTCACGAAAAACGCGGTGTCCGACATCATCGGACCCCAGCCCGCTTCGTACCAGCCCAGCGAGCCGTCCTGGAACAGCACCTGGAAATGGCCGTAGTTATAGGCGTCGGCGGCGATTTCCCTGGACAGGCGCAGGCCCATGCCGCGCACCTCGACCGGGGCGGCATCGGTGATCTGGCACATGACGTCGACGTAATGCACGCCGCAATCGACGATGGGCGGCGTGGTGCGCATCAGCGCCTTGTGCACCTCCCAGGTCGGGCCGCTGCTTTGCTGGTTCAGGTTCAGGCGAAAGACATAGGGGCCGCCAAGCGCGCGGGCCTCGGCGATCAGGCGCTGCCAGCTGGGATGATGGCGCAGGATGTAACCCACGACCAGCTTGCGGCCGGTTTCCTGCGCGGTTTCGACCACGCGGCGGGCGTCCTGGACCGTGGT
This sequence comes from Paracoccus sp. DMF, assembly GCF_004407025.1. Taxonomy (NCBI): domain Bacteria; kingdom Pseudomonadati; phylum Pseudomonadota; class Alphaproteobacteria; order Rhodobacterales; family Paracoccaceae; genus Paracoccus; species Paracoccus sp. DMF. Next base: position 12,697 of record NZ_SOKV02000011.1, on the reverse strand, counting down.
CGCCAGCGGCTTCTCGACGAAGACATGGGCGCCGGCCCGCATCGCGGCGATGGCATATTCGGCATGGCTGTCGGAATAGGTCGCGACCACGACCAGGTCCGGGCGCAGCCGGGCCAGCGCCTCGTGGAAATCCTGGCTCTGCGGAATCGCGGCCAGTTCCGGCGGCAGCGCGACCGGGCTGCGGTTGACCAGCCCGACCAGTTCCGCGCCGGGCTGCTTTGCCCAGGCCAGCGCGTGGCTGCGACCCATGTTGCCCAGACCGGCGACCAGAACCCGCATGGCCTAGTCGTCCACGATGGACAGCAGCTTCGGCAGCGCCGGGCAGGGCAGCAGCTGGTTGCGGGCCACGTCGGCCAGCGTGTGATTGTGCAGGAAGACATAGACATGCGCCGACAGGCTTTCCCACAGCCGGTTCGACAGCGTCTGCGCCCGCGAGCCCGAGACTCCGCCCGAGGCGCCGGCGCCGACATGCAGCGCGCTGACGGTTTCGTCCACCGCCTCCAGCACATCGGCGACGCGGATCGTCTCGGGCGCCTTGGCAAGCCGATAGCCGCCGCCCGGCCCGCGCACCGATTCGACCAGCCCGGCGCGGCGCAGCCGCACGAAGAGCTGCTCGAGATAGGGCAGCGAGATATCCTGCCGGGCCGAGATCTCGGCCAGCGAGGTCAGGTCGTCGCCCTTGGCGATGGCCAGGTCCACCAGCGCCACCATGGCATAGCGTCCCTTGGTTGACAGTTTCATCGTGCCTCTCCCCTTTGGCGGCAAAGCATTGACGAAACGTGCGGCGAGGGCTAATTCCCCCGCGCCGTCCTTGATGCGTCTTGCCTATTTCGGGCGCGCTTCCCAGATTGACGATCTAGAGCCGCGCCGTCACAGGGTCAAGAAACCCGACACCCGAAGGAAGCCCATGCCCGAACTGATTTTCCCCGGTCCCGAAGGTCGTCTGGAAGGCCGCTATCATGCGCAGTCCAATCCCGACGCCCCGATCGCCATCGTGCTGCACCCGCATCCGCAATATGGCGGCACGATGAACAACCGGGTCGTCTATAATTTGCATTACGCCTTCCACCGCATGGGCTTTACCGTCATGCGGTTCAATTTCCGCGGCGTCGGCCGCAGCCAGGGCGAGTTCGACCAGGGCATCGGCGAGCTTTCGGATGCCGCCTCGGCGCTGGACTATCTGCAGGCGATGAACCCCAACAGCAAGCATTGCTGGGTGGCGGGCTTTTCCTTCGGTGCCTGGATCGGCATGCAACTGCTGATGCGCCGGCCCGAGATCACCGGCTTCATCTCGGTCGCGCCGCCGGCGAACATGTATGATTTCTCGTTCCTGGCGCCGTGCCCGTCCTCGGGGCTGATCATCAACGGCACCGCCGACCGCGTGGCGCCGCCCAAGGACACCCATGCCCTGGTCGGCAAGCTGCGCGAGCAGAAGGGCATCACCATCACCCATGAGGAAATCGAGGGCGCGGACCATTTCTTCCGCGACGACGAGGTCCACATGAAGCCGATGATCGACACGGTGCAGGCCTATGTGCGCCGGCGGCTGACGGAAAGCACCCGGTGACGGCTGGTCGGCGCCGGTTGATCTGGGTCGGCGCCGGTCTGCTTCTGGCCTGTGTGGCCGTTTTGCTGACATTGCTTGCCGAGTTGCGTGCGGTCAATTTTCGCGCGGTCCAACAGGGGCTGTCTCCGGTTCCCTTCGGGTATTGGCTTGAACGCGGGCTTGATACCCTTGTCATCGTCGGTGGATTGGCTTCCTTCCTCTGGCATTTCGGGTTGGCGTCCATTTGGCCCCAAGGACTTCGTCCGGGCTTTGTCGTTCTGACGGCACTGTGGTGCCTTGCGGTGCTCCTGCCGCTGTGCGCCTGCATCATTTGGCCGGCTGACGATGGCAATTACAGCCATGCGATGGATTGGCTGCTCCTTTGCGGAGTTCTTGCTTTGCCGGCGTTCATTCTGTCCCTCCTGTTCAGCCGGCTCGCTTTCGACTGGAGGCCCCGATGACCGACCTGACCCGGCGCTTCGCCTTCTTGACCGAGGCCGACCGGCTGAAGTCGGTCAGCCGCGCGAATGTGCTGATGGACCTGTCGCGGCCGGAAAACAGCGCCGAGCACAGCTGGCATGTCGCGCTCTATGCGCTGGTCTTCGGCGCGTCGGATCGGGCCATCGCCATGATCCTGCTGCACGACCTGATCGAGATCGACACCGGCGACCATCCGATCCACCTGGCCCATGACGCGGCCGCCGTCGAGGCAGCCGAACTGGCGGCCGCGCGGCGGCTGTTCGCGATGCTGCCCGACGGCGCGCGGCTGCTGGCGCTGTGGCAGGAATTCGAGGCCGGCGAGACCGCCGACGCCCGCATCGCCAAGCGCATGGACCATATCCAGCCGCTGTTCCAGGTGTTGGGCGCGTCCGAGCCTTTGGCGGATCACGTGCAGATCGTCCGCGACAACATGACATCGGGCCGGGCCCGGCGACTGTGGGCGGAATGGCCCGAAGCCATGGAGGCGGCGCAGGCCCTGCTGGAGGGTCGTGCGCCGCAGGGCGATCTGGCCCGCTGCCTGGCCTTCCTGGCCGAGGCCGACCGGCTGAAGTCCGTCTGGCGTGCCAGCCTGCTTTGCGACGGCTCGCGCCGGGAAAACAGCGCCGAGCACAGCTGGCACCTGGCGCTTTACGCGCTGGTCATGGCGCCGCAGGCCGAGCCGGAGGTCGATATTGGCCGGGTGATCCGCATGCTGATCCTGCACGACCTGGTCGAGATCGACGCGGGCGACGTGCCGATCCACGCCCAGAACGGCGACGCGCATCACGGTGCGGCGCAGCTGGCGGCCGAGGAAGCCGCTGCCGACCGCCTGTTCGGCCTGCTGCCCGCGCCCTTGGGGGCGGAACTGCGCGCGCTCTGGTCCGAGTTCGAGGCCAATGAGACGCCCGACGCGGTCTTTGCCAAGTCGCTGGACCGGGCGCAGCCGGTGATGCAGAATATCGCCTGCGGCGGCGGCTCATGGGTGGAATACAGCGTCACCTATGAGCAGCTGGTCGAGCGCGTCGGCATCCGTATCCAGCGCGGTGCGCCGACGCTGTGGACCTGGCTCAGCGAAAGCGCCCGGGTGTATTTTCGAAGCTGACGGAAACGGACGGCCGGCGCCCTTGCGGCAGGCGTGATGGGTCACGGTTTGCGGCTGGCCTGTCCTGATCTCCGCAGCGGGTTTCGCCCTTTCCGCGACGAATGGTATGCGATTGCATACCACCCTTTCCCTCGCGGCGAATTGCGGCTATAGGGCGGGCAGCCGAATCCTAACCACAAGGGACCACCCATGTCGAAGATCAAGGTAGCGAACCCGGTCGTCGAGCTCGACGGCGACGAGATGACCCGGATCATCTGGGACTTCATCAAGCAGAAGCTGATCCTGCCCTATCTGGACGTGGACCTGAAATATTACGATCTGGGCATCGAGGAGCGTGACCGCACCAACGACCAGATCACCGTGGATGCCGCCAATGCGATCAAGCAATACGGCGTCGGCGTGAAATGCGCCACCATCACCCCCGACGAGGCCCGCGTCGAGGAATTCGGCCTGAAGAAGATGTGGAAGTCGCCCAACGGCACCATCCGCAACATCCTGGGCGGCGTGATCTTCCGCGAGCCGATCATCTGCAAGAACGTGCCGCGCCTGGTGCCGCACTGGACCCAGCCCATCGTCGTCGGCCGCCACGCCTTCGGCGACCAGTACAAGGCCACCGATTTCCGCTTCCCTGGCAAGGGCAAGCTGACGATCAAGTTCGTCGGCGAGGATGGCGAGACCATCGAGCACGAGGTCTATCAGTCGCCCGGCGCCGGCGTGGCCATGGCCATGTACAACCTGGACGATTCGATCCGCGATTTTGCCCGCGCCTCGATGAACTACGGGCTGCAGCGCGGCTATCCGGTGTATCTGTCGACCAAGAACACCATCCTGAAAGCCTATGACGGCCGCTTCAAGGACATCTTCGCCGAGGTCTATGCCGCCGAGTTCGAGGACAAGTTCAAGAAGGCCGGCATCACCTATGAGCACCGGCTGATCGACGACATGGTCGCCTCGGCGCTGAAATGGTCGGGCGGCTATGTCTGGGCCTGCAAGAACTACGACGGCGACGTCGAATCGGACATCGTGGCGCAGGGCTTCGGCTCGCTGGGGCTGATGACCTCGGTGCTGATGACGCCGGACGGCAAGATCGTCGAATCCGAGGCCGCGCATGGCACGGTGACGCGGCATTACCGCGAGCACCAGAAGGGCAACCAGACCTCGACCAACTCGATCGCCTCGATCTTTGCCTGGACCGGCGGTCTGAAGCACCGCGCCAAGCTGGACAGCAACGAGGCGCTGCTGAACTTCGCCAATACGCTGGAGCGCGTGACCGTGCAGGCGGTCGAGGACGGCTATATGACCAAGGACCTGGCGCTGCTGGTCGGGCCGGACCAGAAATGGCTGACCACCATCGGCTACCTGGAAAAGGTCGACGAATATCTGAACAAGGCGCTGGCCTGATCGGATCGCCTGAAGGGCTTGCCGGGCCGGGGGGAAACCCTCGGCCCTTTTCCTTCGTGGCGCGGCAGGCCTGTGGGTATTTGGGAAACGGAAAGCGGGTTTGGGCGCGGTTTCTTCGGGTATTTGTGAAACAGAGAAGGATCAAGGCGGCTTAACATAGGAGCGGGCTTGGAGTATGGCAGGCGCAAGCCCAGAGGGAGTCCCTGTCATGAAAGCCGCCGTCATCACCTTTCCCGGATCGAATTGCGACCGCGATCTGGCCGTCGCGCTGGAGCGGGCCGGAGCCGAGGTTGCCCGGGTCTGGCACAAGGACGCGGCGTTGCCCGAGGGCATCGACCTGGTTGCCGTGCCGGGCGGGTTTTCCTTTGGCGACTATCTGCGCTGTGGCGCGATTGCCGCGCATTCGCCGATTGCCGCCGCGGTCAGGGCGCATGCGGCGCGCGGCGGCTATGTGCTGGGCATCTGCAACGGCTTCCAGGTGCTGACCGAACTGGGGCTGCTGCCGGGCGCGCTGATGCGCAATGCCGGGCTGAAATTCATCTGCCGCGAGGTGGTGCTGCGGGTCGAGACCAGCGACAGCGCCTTCACCCGCGCCTATGCCGCCGGGCAGGAGATCCGGATTCCGGTCGCGCATCACGACGGCAATTACCAGATCGATGCCGAAGGCCTGGCGGCGCTGCGGGACCAGGACCGCATCGCCTTCAGCTATGCGCCGGGCATCAACGGCTCGGTCCGCGACATCGCCGGGGTGCTGTCCGAGAACCGCCGCGTGCTCGGCATGATGCCGCACCCCGAGCGGGCGGCCGATATCGGCCATGGCGGCACCGCCGGCGCCGGGCTTTTTGCCTCGTTGATGCAAGAGCTTGTCTCGGCCTGACTTGAGCGGCACCCGTTCGGGGATTAGACTTTCCCGATCACCGGGGGCGCGGGGTGATGCCGGAGGCGCATGCGAGACGACGGGAACTCCATCGGGCTGTCGGAGGGCAGGGCTGGCTTGACCGGCCGATGGGGCATGCGCGGCGCCATCGCCGCGCTGCTGGTCCTGGCGGCCGGCACGATCTGGTTCACCAACGCCTGGCTGACCGCGCGGTTCTCGGAGACGACGCGGGTGCGCACCGAGCTGCGCTCGGCGCTGTATACCGGGAACCTGCTGTCCGAGCTGCAGCGCACCTCGGTCGTGCCCTTGCTGCTGGCGCGCGACCCGGCGCTGATTTCGGCGCTGACCGGGAACGATTTCTCGGGCACCTCGGCGCGGCTGATCTCGGCCCAGAAAGAGATCGCGGCGGCCTCGATCAAGCTGCTCGACGCCTCGGGCCGGGTGGTGGGATCGACCGACCGCAACCTGATCGGCACGAATTACGTGCAGGAGCCGTTCTTCGTCGAGGCCTTGCGGTCGAAGGATACTGTTTTCACCGTCTCGCCCTCGCCGCAGGGGGCCTATGAATTCACCTATTCCCGCACCGTGGTCGCCGACGGGCGCACGCTGGGCGTGGTCGTGGTCGGGGCCGACCTGACCCGTCTGGTGCGGTCCTGGGCCGGGATCTCGGACGCCATCGCGGTGACGGACAGCGAGGGCGCGATCATCCTGGCGACCGAGCCGCGCTGGCGGGGCCTGACCCTGCCCGAGGCGCTGGCGGTGCGTTCGGCGCCGTCCTCGATCGCGCGGGCCTTCCAGGTCACCGCCGACTGGGCCGCGACCCCGGCCGATGCCTATGTCGAGGGCCGCGCGGTGATGCAATCCGAGACCCGGATTCCGTTCCGCGGCTGGAAGATGATCGCCTTCACCACCTACGAGTCGGTGCGCGAGCGGGTCAATGCCGTGCTGGCCATGGTCATCATGGGTTTCGCCATCCTGCTGGCGGCGGTGTTCTATCTGCTGTCGCGTCGGGCGCGGGTCGAATCGGCGGCCTGGATGCGCGAATCGGCCGATCTGCGGGCGCTGAACATGCGCCTGACCCGCGAGATCGCCGAGCGCGAGCGGGTGCAGAAGGAACTGCGCGTGGCCGAGCAGACCGTGCAGCAATCCAGCAAGCTGGCGGCGCTGGGCGAGATGTCGGCCGGCGTCAGCCATGAGCTGAACCAGCCGCTGGCGGCGATGAAGACCTATCTGGCCGGGGCGCGGCTCTTGCTGCAGCGCGGCCGGTCCGAGGAGGCGCTGTCGAGCTTCCAGCGCATCGACGACCTGATCGAGCGCATGGGCGCCATCACCCGGCAGCTGAAATCCTATGCCAGGAAGGGCGGCGAGGCCTTCGAGCCGGTCGATCTGCGCGCCGCGCTGTCGAGCGCGCTGGTGATGATGGAACCGCAGCTGCGCCAGCGGACGATCCGGTTGCAGCGCAATATCCCGCGCTATCCGGTCATGGTCTATTGCGACCGCATCCGGCTGGAGCAGATCATCATCAACCTGCTGCGCAATGCCGTCGACGCCATCAAGGGCCTGCGCGACCCGGCCATCGAGATCACCGTGGGCTCGGGCTCTCACGCATTCTTGTCCGTTCGCGACAACGGGCCGGGTGTATCGGACCTGGAAAACCTGTTTGAACCCTTCTTCACCACCAAGAAGCCCGGGGAGGGGACCGGACTGGGCCTGGCGATCTCATCAGGGATCGCCGCCGATTTCGGGGGCCGCCTGACCGCGCATAATGCGTCGGACGAGGGCGGCCGGGGCGCCGTATTCGAACTTGAGCTGCCGCTCCATGATCCCGGGCGCAAGTCGGGGACCGGGCTGGCGGCGGAATGACAGGAAAGGGTAAAGACCCATGAGCCGCACTTTGAAGATTGCAGTGGTGGATGACGAACCGGACATGCGGGAATCCATCAGCCAGTGGCTGGTGCTCTCGGGGTTCGAGACCGAGACCTTTCCGGGTGCTGAAGAGGCGCTGAAGGTGATCGGCGCCGACTGGCCGGGGGTGGTGATTTCCGACATCCGCATGCCGGGCATGGACGGGATGGCCTTCCTCAAGCGGCTGATGGGGCTCGATTCGGGCCTGCCGGTCATCATGATCACCGGCCATGGCGACGTGCCGATGGCGGTCGAGGCCATGCGGATCGGCGCCATGGACTTCATGGAAAAGCCCTTCAACCCGGAACGGCTGACCGAACTGGTCAAGAAGGCGACCCAGGCCCGGCGCATGACGCTGGACAACCGCGCCCTGCGCCGCGACCTTTCCGAAGGCCAGCAGGTCATGTCCAAGCTGATCGGCGCCAGCCCGGTCATGGACCGGCTGCGCGAGGATATCCTGGACCTGGGCCAGGCCGACGGCCATGTGCTGATCGACGGCGAGACCGGCACCGGCAAGACGCTGGTCGCCCATGCGCTGCACGCGGTCGGACCGCGCGCCAGCAAGAAATTCGTGCCGATTTCCTGTGCCGCCTATAACGACGAGGTGCTGGCGGCGAAGCTGTTCGGCCCGGTCGAGAACGGCCTGCCCGCCGTCGAGGAGGCGCGCGGCGGCACCCTGTGCCTCGAGGACATCGAGGCGCTGTCGGATGGGTTGCAGGCGCGGCTTCTGGCCTTCATCGCCGAGCAGGGCAGCCCGGCCGAGACCCGGATCATCGCCATTTCCAACGCGCGCGGCGAGGGCCGCCGGGCCGAGGATTCGCTGCGTCCCGACCTGTTCTATCGCCTGACCGCGCTGAAGATCACCCTGCCGCCGCTGCGGTCGCGCGGCGAGGATATCCTGTCGCTGTTCACCCGCATGACCGAGCAATTCGCCGAGGAATACGGCTGCGAGCCGCCGCAGGTCACCGCGCAAGAGGCGGCGCAGCTGTTGCAGGCACCCTGGCCGGGCAACGTGCGCCAGCTGATCAACGTGGCCGAGCGCGCGGTCTTGCAGAACCGCCGCGGTTCGGGCTCGATCGCCTCGCTGCTGATGGCCGACGGCGAGGAGACGCAGGAGGCGACGACCACCGAGGGCAAGCCGCTCAAGGAATATGTCGAGAGCTTCGAGAAGATGCTGATCGACAACACCATGCGCCGCCACAAGGGCAGCATCGCCGCCGTCATGGACGAGCTGTGCCTGCCGCGCCGGACCCTGAACGAGAAGATGGCGAAATACGGGCTGAGCCGCGGCGACTATCTGTGATCGGGGGGCCGCATGCGTCTGCGCAGCGAGGCGACGGGCGGTTATGACTTCGGCTGGCTCATCGTGCTGGGGCTGGCCTTGCTGGCCTCGTCGGTCGCGGGGCTGGTGCTGTTGGCCGTTGCCGGCTGGCGCCATTTCTCGGGCCGTCCGTCGCCGCGTCTGCTGATCGGCGGGCTGGTGCTGGCCCTGCCGCTGCTGGCCGTTTTGCTGGCCCTGATGGGCTGAGATCCGGGTCCGCAATGGGGCCCGGAATGGAGCCAGCGAAAAACTGATTGTAACGGCGCGCATTTCCCCGCTATCTTGCCGGTGCAAGGCTGGGTGATCTCAATTCCGGATTGTCTGCCTCGAAAGTTTCGCAGCGCGTGGCCAGCCGCGACACCCGAAAAGTGCCGGTGGTGCGACGCGCGGGAAAATCCAGCCCATGCCCGGTCCGGGCCTCTGGGCGAACATATCGCCGCCCGGACCCCTCGCGGGACGGGCCAAGAAAGGTAAACAGACGCGATGGATCGCGCAAGGCAGCTTGATCGGCAACGGCGGCAGGGGATGACCTCGGCCGCCGCGATTGCTGCCGTCCGCGCGGGCGTCGTCGTCCTCTCACATGACAGCCGAACCCTTCTCCCGCCCCTGGGCGGGCCGGTGCGGCTGCCCGAAAGACGGAAACATGTCCAAGAAAATGCTGATCGACGCCACGCATGCCGAGGAGACTCGGGTGGTCGTGGTCGATGGAACCAAAGTCGAGGAATTTGATTTCGAGACGGTCAACAAGCGGCAGCTTGCTGGCAATATCTACCTGGCCAAGGTGACGCGGGTCGAACCCTCGCTGCAGGCCGCCTTCGTGGATTACGGCGGCAACCGCCACGGCTTCCTGGCCTTTGCCGAGATCCATCCCGATTACTACCAGATCCCCGCCGCCGACCGGCAGGCGCTGATCGAGGAAGAACGCCAGGCCGCCGCGGCCGAGGCCGACGAGGGCGAAAAGACCAAGCGCAACCCGCGCCGCCGCAAGGGGCCGAAGCCCACCGCCGCCGAGACTGGCGATGCCGTGGTCAGTTCGGACGAGATCGCCGGCATGACCATCGTCGACCTGTCCGAGGAGGACGGCGCCGCACCCGAGGCCCTCGCCGCCGAGCCGCAGGAACCCGTCCCGGCCGAGGATGCGGCCGACACCCATGCCGAGGACGCGCATGAGGATGACGGCATCGAATCGGTCGCCGAAGAGGACGTGACCGAGGAAATCCGGCCGCCGAAGAAACCGCGCGCCCGCCGTTACAAGATCCAGGAAGTCATCAAGGTCCGGCAGATCATGCTGGTCCAGGTCGTCAAGGAAGAACGCGGCAACAAGGGTGCCGCCCTGACCACCTATCTGAGCCTCGCCGGCCGCTATTGCGTGCTGATGCCCAACACCGCACGCGGCGGCGGGATTTCCCGCAAGATCACCAATGCCGCCGACCGCAAGAAGCTCAAGGAAATCGCCAGCGAGTTGGAGGTGCCGGAAGGCGCCGGGCTGATCATCCGCACCGCCGGCAGCCAGCGGACCCGGACGGAAATCCGCCGCGACTATGAATACCTGATGCGGCTGTGGGAGCAGATCCGCGAGCTGACCTTCAAGTCCATCGCTCCGGCGCCGGTCTATGAGGAAGGCGACCTGATCAAGCGGACCATCCGCGACATCTACAGCAAGGAAATCGACGAGGTCCTGGTCGAGGGCGACCGGGGCTACCGGACGGCCAAGGACTTCATGAAGATGATCATGCCGTCCCATGCCAAGAACGTGAAGCATTACCAGGACCAGATGCCGCTGTTCGCCCGCTTCCAGGTCGAAAGCTATCTGGGCGGCATGTTCAACCCGGTCGTGCAGCTGAAATCCGGCGGCTATATCGTCATCGGCGTGACCGAGGCGCTGGTCGCCATCGACGTGAACTCGGGCCGGGCCACCAAGGAAGGCTCGATCGAGGACACCGCGCTGAAGACCAACCTGGAAGCCGCCGACGAGGTGGCCCGCCAGCTGCGCCTGCGCGACCTGGCCGGGCTGATCGTCATCGACTTCATCGACATGGAAGAGCGCAAGAACAACGCCGCCGTCGAGAAGCGATTCAAGGACAAGCTCAAGACCGACCGGGCGCGGATCCAGGTCGGCCGCATCTCGGGCTTCGGCCTGATGGAGATGTCGCGTCAGCGCCTGCGTCCGGGCATGCTGGAATCGACCACGCAGCCCTGCGCGCATTGCCACGGCACCGGGCTGATCCGTTCGGACGACAGCCTGGCGCTGACCATCCTGCGCGCCATCGAGGAGGAGGGCACCCGCAAGCGCTCGCGCGAGGTGCTGGTCAAGGCGCCGGTCGCCGTCGCCAACTTCCTGATGAACGCCAAGCGCGAGCATATCGCGAATATCGAGGCGCGCTACGGCATGTCGGTGCGGGTCGAGGCCGATCCGGTGCTGATCTCGCCCGATTACGCCATCGAGAAGTTCAAGACCGCCACCCGCAACGTGCCGGAAGTGGTCTCGCCGGTGGTTTCGGTCGATGCCAGCCTGATGGCGCAAATCGACGGTGAAGAGGCCGACGAGGTCGAAGATCTGGTCGAGGACAGCGTCGCCGAGGCTGCCGATGAGCCGCGCGGCGAGTCGCATGGCGAGGACGAGGGCGACAATGGCGGCAAGCGCCGCCGCCGCCGCCGCCGCCGTCGCGGTGGCCGCAATGGCGAGGGCGAGGATCATGCCGAAGAGGGCACCTCCGAGGCCGACCAGCCCGAGGAGGCCGAGCCCGTCGCAGAACCCGAGGCTGTCGCCGAGGTTACTGAAGCGGTGGCCGAGCCGGGCGAGGAGGCCGCGAAGCCGCGCCGCCGCACCCGCAGCCGTCGCCGCAAGGGCGAGGATGAGCCCGCCGCCGAAGCGGTCGCCGCAGAGGCGACGGCTGAGGTGATTCCGGTCGAGCCGGCGGTCGAAGCGCCTGCCGAGCCGGTTGCCGAAGCGGAAACAGTGGTGGAAGCCCCGGCCGAGCCGCAGCCCGCCGCCGCAGAGACCCAACCGGACGCCGAGCCGCAACGCGACGTCGAAGAAGCTGAGCCCGAGCCCGAAGCCCAAGCGGAAAGCCAGCCCGATGCCGCGGTCGAGCCGGAAAGCCTGCCCGAGCCCGAACCCGAGCCCGCCATGGCGGCCGAGGACGAGGCGGCGCGGCCCAAGCGGCGCGGCTGGTGGTCGGCCTGATCCCGGCCTGATCTCGGCCTGTTTCTGGGGCCGATGGTCGCAGCCACGGAATATTGACAGGCGCGGGGCTTTCCCGCGCCTTTCGCTTGGCGCAAGGTGCCGATCATGTTGGGAATCGAGCTTGCAGACGCCACCTTCCTGCCCGCCGCGACGGTCGCGCTGCTGGCCGGGATCCTGTCCTTTTTGTCGCCCTGCGTGCTGCCGGTGGTGCCGCCCTATCTGGCCTATATGACCGGCGTGGGCGTCGGCGGTCTGAAAGCGGGCGAGCGCAGCGCGGTGGTGCCGGCGCTGTTCTTCATCCTCGGCCTTTCGACGGTGTTCCTGCTGATGGGCATGGCGGCCTCGGCCTTCGGGCGGCTGTTCCTGCAATGGCAGGACTGGCTGGCGCGCGGCGCCGGGCTGGTGGTGATCGTGATGGGGCTGCATTTCCTGCGCGTCATCCGCATCCCCTTCCTGGACAGCGAGGCGCGGCTCGATGCCGGCGAGCAGGGCGGCACCTCCTTCGGGGCCTATATCCTGGGCCTCGCCTTCGCCTTCGGCTGGACGCCCTGTATCGGGCCGCAGCTGGGCATGATCCTGTCGCTGGCCGCGACCGGGGCCGAGACCTCGCGTGGGGCGGCGCTGCTGGCGGTCTATGCCCTGGGCCTGGGCATTCCTTTCCTGCTGTCGGCCATCTTCATCAACCGCGCCATCGGGCTGATGAACCGGATCAAGCCGCATCTGAAGCTGATCGAGCGCATCATGGGCGCGCTCCTGGTCGCGGTCGGGCTGGCGCTGCTGACCGGCGCCTTCCCGGTCTTTGCCTATTGGCTGCTCGAGACCTTTCCCTGGCTGGCGCGGCTGGGCTAGAGTGCGGACTCAATAGCGCGTAACCAGAT
>NZ_SOKV02000119.1:0-1893 GCF_004407025.1 Paracoccus sp. DMF | reverse complement strand
AAAGCCGGGCTTGTAGCCGTTGTCGGCGGGCGATTGCGGCCCGACGCCCGGCGCCGGGCAATAGGCGTTCATCGACCAGCTGTAGCCCGAGGAGGTCGAGACCACGTCGAACATCTTTTGCCGGTCCAGCCCCAGCTTGTCGGCCAGGGCGAAGGCCTCGCAGGTGGCGATCATGGTCACGCCCAGGATCATGTTGTTGCAGATCTTCGCCGCCTGGCCCGCGCCCGAGACGCCGCAATGCACCGCCTTCTGGCCCATGACGTCGAAAAGCGGCCGCACCGTCGCGAAGGCCGCCTCCGAGCCGCCGACCATGAAGGTCAGCGTGCCGGCCGCAGCGCCGCCGATCCCGCCCGAGACCGGCGCGTCGAGCGCGCCGAGCCCCGCCGCCTGCGCCTGCGCCGCCACGGCGCGCGCGCTCTCCACGTCGACCGTCGAGCAATCGCAGAGCACCGCGCCCGCGGCCATGGCCGGGATCACCTCTGCCGCCACCGCGCGCAGGATGGCGCCGTTCGGCAGCATGGCGATGACCACATCGGCGCCCGCAGCCGCCTCGGCCGCCGTCGCGGCCCGGGTCACGCCCTCGGGCATCGGCGCGGCCAGGTCGAAGCCCGCGACCGCGTGCCCGGCCCTGGCCAGATTGGCGGCCATCGGCCCGCCCATATTGCCCAATCCGATGAAACCGATCTTCATTCGCTGTCCTCCCAGTTCAATTCGCCCTCGCCCAGCGGCGCCAGCATGGCCGCGACATGCGCCGGGCCGGCATCGGCGGACCAGCGCGGGTTGCGGTCCTTGTCGATGATCTGCGCCCGCACCCCTTCCAGGAAATCGCTTTCCGCCGTGGCGCGGGCGGTGAAGCGCAGCTCGCGCGACAGGCTCTCGCGGATGTCGCGGTCGCCGCGCGCCGCCCTGACCAGCGCCAGCGTCGCCGCCAGCGACAGCGGTGAGTTGCGGCCCAGCACCTTCAGCGCCGCTTCGTCGCCCGCCGCCTGCAGCGCCGCGGTAATCTCGGCCACCGATGCCGCGCCGAAGGCCGACAGGTCGCGGTCCCCGAGCGGCGCCTCGGGGGCGGGGTGGGGCAGGATCAGGTTCACGTCGCCGGTCTCGGCCAGCCGGTCCTTCAGCGCCGGCCAGTCCGCCTCGGGGACGAAACTGTCGGCGAAGCCGGCGAAGATCGCGTCGCCCGGCCCCATGCGGGCGCCGGTCAGGCCCAGGTATTCGCCGCAGCGCCCGGGCGCATGGGCCAGCAGCCAGCTGCCGCCGACGTCCGGGATCATGCCGATGCCGGTCTCGGGCATGGCGACCTGGGTGGTCTCGCCGACGATGCGGTGGCTGGCGTGGCCGCCGACGCCGACGCCGCCGCCCATGACGAAGCCCTGCATGAAGGCGACCACGGGCTTGGGATAGCCGGCGATGCGGGCGTTCATGACATATTCGTCGCGAAAGAACGCGCGCCCCAGCCGGTGGTCGCCCGCAAGCCCGGCGCGATAGACCGCGGCGATGTCGCCGCCCGCGCAGAAGGCGCGCTCGCCCGCGGCGTCGATGACGACCAGCGCCACCTCGGGATCGTCCCGCCAGGCGCGCAGCGCCGCGTCGATCACCTGCACCATCTCGTGGCTCAGCGCGTTCAGCGCCTGCGGCCGGTTGAAGGTCAGCCGTCCGGCGCGGCGGTCCTTGCGGGCAATCATCTCGGATCGGGGCATCTCGGATCGGGGCATCTCGGCTTCGGGCATTTCGGTCATCGGTCTCGCTCCGCCAGCAGGGCGCGGCCGACGATCAGCCGCATGATCTCGTTGGTGCCTTCCAGGATCTGGTGCACGCGCAGGTCGCGCACGATCTTCTCGATGCCGTAATCGGCCAGGTAGCCATAGCCGCCATGCAGTTGCAGGCACTGGT
>NZ_SOKV02000118.1:0-1960 GCF_004407025.1 Paracoccus sp. DMF | reverse complement strand
GTCCTGCACGGGATCGAGGACTTCCAGGTGGCCCGTGAGGACACGTTGCGGAACCCGGCCTTCACGGATTCCAGCACCGGCGGCCTTGCCACCTTCGACTGCGTCATCGCGAACCCACCGTTCTCGCTCAAGGAATGGGGGCGTGACCTGTGGGAGGCCGACCCCTGGGGCCGGGCCCAGTACGGCATCCCGCCCGAAAGCTACGGCGACTATGCCTTCGTCCAGCACATGATCGCGTCGATGGCGCCCACCGGGAACAGCCGCATGGCCGTCGTCCTGCCGCAGGGCGCGCTGTTTCGGAAGTCGGCCGAAGGCTCGATCCGGCAGGCCCTGCTGGAAAAGGACATGGTCGAGGCGGTCATCGGCCTTGCGCCGAACCTGTTTTACGGGACGCAGCTGGCTGGGTGTGTCGTCATCCTGCGCCGCAAGAAGCCCGAGGCCCGCAAGAACAAGGTCCTGATCATCGACGCCTCTGGCCTGTTCCGCAAAGGCCGGGCGCAGAACTTCCTCGATCAGGAGCACAGCGACCAGATCGTCGCCTGGTACCGCGCATTCGAGGATGTCGAGGATTGCGCCAAGGTGGCGACGCTGGACGAGATCAAGAAGGAAGGCTGGACCCTGAACATCTCGCGTTACGTCCTGCCGCCCATCGGCCAGGACATTCCGCCTCTCCCCGAAGCCGTCGAGGCGTTCAAGACCGCGCTGGCCGACGCCCGGGCGGCCGAGGATCACCTGCGCAAGGTGCTGGTCGAAGGGGGGTGGCTGCAATGAGCGGGCTGACCCAGCGCGAACTCGAAAGCTATCTCTGGGGCGCCGCCACCCTGCTGCGCGGCCTCATCGATGCCAGCGACTACAAGCAGTACATCTTTCCGCTGTTGTTCTTCAAACGCCTGTCCGACGTCTGGGACGGTGATTACCAGCAGGCACTCGATGAAACCGGCGACGAGGGTTACGCCACCGACACCGCCAACGACCGCTTCGTGATCCCCGAAGGCGCGCATTGGAAAGACGTGCGCGCAGCACCGCGCGATGTGGGGCGGGCGCTGCTGTCGGCCTTCCTCGCCATCGAGGCCGCGAACCCTGAACGCCTTCAGGGCGTCTTCGGCAACGCGAACTGGACCGACAAGGCCCAGACACCCGACAGCACGCTGAAGAACCTGATCGAACACTTCTCCAAGCACGACCTGACCCTCGCCGCCGTGCCCGAGGACGAGCTTGGCAACGGCTACGAATACCTGATCAAGAAATTCGCCGACGACAGCGGCCACACCGCGCAGGAGTTCTACACCAACCGCACCCTCGTCCATCTGATGGCGCAGATGCTGGAGCCCCAGCCGGGCGAGAGCATCTATGACCCGACCTGCGGGACCGGCGGCATGCTGATCTCGTGCCTGGCCGAGGTGAAGCGGCGCGGGGGCGACATCCGCACCACCGGCCTTTACGGGCAGGAGCTGATCACCATCACCGCCGCCATCGCGCGGATGAACCTCGTCATCCATGGCGTGGACGATTTCCACATCGCCAGCGGCAACACGCTGGCCACGCCCGCCTTCGTGCAGGGCGACCGGCTGCGGACCTTCGACGTGGTCCTGGCCAACCCGCCCTATTCGATCAAGAAATGGAACCGCGGCGCGTGGGAGCAGGATGCCTGGGGGCGCAATTTCCTTGGCACCCCGCCGCAGGGGCGGGCGGATTACGCCTTCTTCCAGCACATCCTGTCGTCGATGCACCCGAAAACCGGGCGCTGCGCCATCCTGTTTCCGCATGGGGTGTTGTTCCGCAATGAAGAGGCCGAGATGCGGCGCAGGCTGGTGGAATCCGACCGGGTCGAATGCGTGCTGGGGCTGGGGCCGGGGCTGTTCTACAACTCGCCGATGGAGGCCTGCGTGGTGATCTGCCGGTCGCAGAAGCCCGAGGCGCGCAAGGGGCGCATCCTGTTCATCGACGCGGTGGCCGAGAT
>NZ_SOKV02000117.1:0-1962 GCF_004407025.1 Paracoccus sp. DMF | reverse complement strand
TAAACGCTCTCCACCAAAGCCGGGCAAGTCCACAATGCGCCGGATCGCCTCCTCGGCGATCGGCGAGGCCTGGGTGCGATGGACGTCGACGAACTTGCGTCGGACGTGAGCCATGCAGGCGACCTCGCGGATGGCGCCGGAGCGGTAGAGGTCGTCGAAGCCGGCATAGCAGTCGGCATGCATGAAGCCGCGGAAGCGGGCGAGATGATCCTTCGGATGCTCTCCCTTGCGGTCGCCCGAGAAGCGATACCAGGCCGCCGGCGCTGTCGGGCCGCCCCAGGGGCGCTCGTCGCGGGCATAGGTCCAGAGCCGAGCGGTCTGCGTCTTGCCGGTCCCGGGCGCGAGCATGCGGATCGGCGTGTCGTCGGCGAAGATCGCCCCGGCCGCGAGCACGTGTCGGCCGATGGCGTCGGCGAGCGGCGCGAGCAGCGCGGTTGTCTTGCCCACCCAGTCGGCGAGGGTGGAGCGGTCGAGGTCGAGCCCGTCGCGCTCGAAGATCCGGGACTGGCGATAGAGCGGCAGGTGGTCGGCGTACTTGCCGACCAGGACGTGGGCGAGCAGGCCGGGGCCCGGGCGGCCGCGCTCGATGGGACGGGTCGGCAACGGCGCCTGGACGAAGCGCTCGCAGCCGGCGCAGGCGAGTCGCGGCCGGACGATCCGGTTCACGACGAAGCGGCCGGGGACGTATTCCAGCTCTTCGGGCACGTCCTCGCCGATCCGGCGCAGCCTGCCGCCGCAGTCGGCGCAGGCCTCGCCTGCGGGGATGAGCTCCACCTCCATTCGCGGGACGTGGTCCGGGATCGGCCGGCGCCTCGGCCGGATCTTCTCCTCGACGTCCGGAAGGCGCAGCCGCGCCGTCAGCGCCGCCGCGGCGATCTCGCTCGTCTCCAGCGCCAGTTGCAGTTGCTCGGCCGTCTCCGACGAGACGCCGAAGCGGTGGCGCGCATGGCCGGCCAGCTGGTGGCGCAGCTTCTCGATCAGCACCGCCTGCGCCTTCACCTCGGCGAGGAGGCGCGCCGTGAAGGCGCGCAACTCCTCGGGGTCTTCCGGCAAGGCGAGTGTCTCGTCGAGCATGGGGAAAAGTTTACCGCATTGGATTCCCTATGGGAATCCCCGCGGCCTCAAACCCGCCGCCTATCCCGCCGCCTCCGGCTGCCAAGTCCGCTGCGGCATCCGCCAGTCGATGCCCTCGAGCAGCATCGCGAGCTGCGCCGGCGTCAGCGACACCTTGCCCTCCGTCGCCTGCGGCCACACGAACCGGCCGCGCTCCAGCCGCTTCACGAACAGGCAGGCGCCCTGGCCATCCCACCAGATCACCTTCACCAGGTCGCCGCGCCGCCCGCGGAACACGAAGAGATGCCCGCTGAACGGGTTCTGCCGCAGCGTCGCCTCGGCCTGCGCCGCCAGCGCCGCGAAGCCCTTGCGCATGTACGTCACCCCGGCCGCCAGCCACACCCGCGTGCCGCTCGGTGTCGGGATCACGCCGACAGGCCCCGCAGCAGCCGGGCCAGCGTCTCGGGGTCGTAGCCGCCGATGATCCGCAGCCGGTGTCCGCCGACGAGCTCGATCTCGATCCGGCCCTCGCCGGACGCCGCCGCCGCCGCACGTTCGGTTGGCCCGGCGATCTCGACCGGAAGAAATGACGGGGCCTCGCTGTCGCTGTCGGCAAACCGCGGATCGCGCAGCCACGTGAACACCAGGTTCGCATTCACGTCGTACCGCCGCGCCACCTGGCTGACCGAGACGCCCGGCAACCGCGACTGCCCGCAGATCAGCCGCTTCTCCTCCGCCGACCACACCCGCCGCTTCTTCTGCTTCGTCACCGCAAACCGATAGTGTCCATCATCCCGTGGTGGACACTATCGTCGACGGCACCGCCCCGGCAGGGCGGCGAACCCGGACGCTTACATTAAAACAATAGCTTAGTGGGTGGAGATGGGGTGGATGCCGCTCTCCCCCTGA
>NZ_SOKV02000116.1:0-2034 GCF_004407025.1 Paracoccus sp. DMF | reverse complement strand
GCGCCGCCACCCGGGCGACATGACCGATCCGGGGCTGGCCGGGGAAACCGTGCGCGTGCCGGCGTCCGAGGTCATCCACATCCTCGACCCGGTCGAAGCGGGCCAGTTGCGCGGGGTGTCGCGCTTCGCCGCGGCCGTGGTGAAGCTGTTCACCCTCGATCTCTACGACGATGCGGAGCTGGAGCGGAAAAAGACCGCGGCGATGTTTGCGATGTTCATTACCTCCCCCGCCCCGGAAACCGCTCTTGATCCGGCCGAGGACGATCTGGAGGTGGAACCCGGCCAGGTGGTGCGACTGGACCCGGGCGAAGATGTCACCACGCCATCGACGCCGGACTCTGGCAGCACCTACGAGCCGTTCCAGTACCGCACGCTCCTGCAGATCGGGGCCGCGCTGGGCGTGCCCTATGGCTATCTGACGGGGGACACCGCCAAGGGGAGCTTCTCCAATACCCGGATCGCCCTTGTCGACTTCCGGCGCCGCATCTCGGCCTTCCAGCATTCGGTCATGGTCTATCAGCTCTGCCGGGCGGTCTGGACGCGCTGGATGGACATGGCGGTGCTGGGGGGCGCCATCGACCTGCCGGGCTATGCGACAGAGCGGCGGCAATACCTCGCCTGCGACTGGCTTCCCACCAAATGGGACTGGATCGACCCAGCGAAGGACGCCGCGGCGGAAATCCTGCAGATCGAGGCAGGCCTGAAATCCCGCACGCAGGCCATCGCGGAGCGCGGCTACGACGCCGAACAGGTCGACCGGGAAATCGCGGCCGAACGCAAACGCGAGGCGGAGCTGGGCCTGGACTTCCGACGTCCGGGGTCACCGGCGCAGGCGGCCGGTGGCGGCGCGGCGCAAGGCAATGCCGACGTCCCGCGCCAGGATCAGCAGAATAGCGGCGATGAGGAAGACGACAGCGAGGACCGAGAACCCCGGCCCGCGGAGGACGCATGATGCATCACACCCAGATCGCCCAGCGCGTGTTCAACACGCCCCTGATGGTCGATCCCGCCAAGGCGCTGGCTTTCCTGACCGGGCTTGGGCCCCGGATCGCGGGGCGGGAAATCAGCGTTGAGGGGGTCGAAATCGCCGCCGAAGAGCGGGATGCCGCCACCCTGCCCGCCCGGGCGTCGTTGTTTGGTGATGATCTGACCAACCGCCAGGCACGGAACGGCGGTCAGCCCTTCGCAGTGGTCGAAGGGATCGCGGTCATCGAAATCGCGGGCACGCTGGTGCATCGCGGCGCCTGGATCGGACAATCCTCCGGCCTGACGTCCTACGAGGGCATCGCAGCCCAGCTGCAGGCTGCCCTTTCAGACCCGACGATCCGAGGCATTGCCCTCGACATCGACAGCTTCGGTGGCGAAGTCGCGGGGGCCTTTGACCTCGCCGACCGCATCCGCGCAGCGCGGCTGGTCAAACCCGTGCAGGCCTTCGTCGCCGATCACGCCCTCTCGGCCGCCTATGCGCTGGCCTCGCAGGCCGACCGGATCATCCTGCCCCGCACCGGGGCCGTCGGAAGCATCGGCGTCGTGGCCATGCACAGCGACATGAGCGGGGCGCTGGACCAGAAGGGCATCGCCGTCACGCTGATCCATGCAGGCGCCCGCAAGGTCGATGCGAACCCGTATGAGCCCCTGCCCGAAGCCGTCCGCGACCGAATTGCCGGCGAACTTGAGGATCTCCGCCAGCTCTTCGCCGAGACCGTCGCCGAAGGGCGCGGCCGCCGCCTGGACACCCTACGGGCGCTAAGCACCGAGGCCGCCGTCTTCCGCGGCGAGGCGGCAGTGTTTGCCGGTCTCGCCGACGAGGTGGCCGATCCCGTCACCGCCTTTCGCGCCTTCGCCGCCGCACCCCGCGGCACATCCACCCTCAAATCCAACCCCAAGGGAAAGGGCCCGATGATGACCACTGCCCCCGAAGATCATGCGCAGCCTTCGGCCGCGTCCGCCGCCGTCACCCCGCCGGAACCGACCCCGGCCGCGGCAGTCGCACCGCCGCAGACCGCGGCGGCCGCGATGTCGCCCGAAGCCATC
>NZ_SOKV02000115.1:0-2048 GCF_004407025.1 Paracoccus sp. DMF | reverse complement strand
CAGGGAGGTCGCCTCGTGAAGATCGGCGCATTGAGAGAGAATTACGAGGGGGAGGCGCGTGTTGCGGTGACGCCGTCCTCGGCCGCGCATCTGAGGAAGCTGGGCCATGAGGTCTTTGTGGAATCGGGCGCGGGCGCGGGGGCGGGGTTTTCGGACGCCGCCTATCAGGCCGCCGGCGTCGCGGTCGCGCCGAATGCCCAGGCGCTGATCGCCGACGTCGATGTCGTGGTCAAGGTCCGGCCGCCCGAGGCTGCCGAGCTGAAGGCGATGCGGCGCGGCCAGGTGCTGATCTCGTATTTCTATCCGGCGCAGAACGCCGAACTTCTGGAGCTTGCGCGCGAGCAGGGCGTCACCGCCATCGCCATGGACATGGTGCCGCGCATCAGCCGGGCGCAGAAGATGGACGCGCTGTCGTCCATGGCCAATATCGCCGGCTACCGCGCGGTGATCGAGGCGGCGAACAATTTCGGCCGCTTCTTCACCGGCCAGGTGACCGCCGCCGGCAAGGTGCCGCCGGCCAAGGTGCTGATCGTCGGCGCCGGCGTCGCGGGGCTGGCGGCCATCGGCGCCGCGACCAGCCTCGGCGCCCAGGTCTATGCCTTCGACGTCCGTCCCGAGGTGGCCGAGCAGATCGAATCGATGGGCGCGGAATTCGTCTATCTGGATTTCGCCGAACAGGCCCAGGACGGCGCCGCGACCGGCGGCTATGCCGCGCCCTCGAGCCCAGAGTTCCGCGAGGCGCAGCTGAAGAAGTTCCGCGAGCTCGCGCCCGAGATGGACATCGTCATCACCACGGCGCTGATCCCCGGCCGGCCGGCGCCGAAGCTCTGGACCGAGGACATGGTCCAGGCGATGAAGACCGGCTCGGTCATCGTCGATCTGGCGGCCGAGCGCGGCGGCAATTGCGACCTGACCGTGCCGGACGCGCGCATCGTCACCGAGAACGGCGTAGTCATCATCGGCTATACCGATTTCCCGTCGAGGATGGGCGCGCAAGCCTCTGAACTCTATGGCAACAACATCCGCCACATGCTCTCGGACCTGACCCCCGGCAAGGACGGGGTGATCGTTCAGAACATGGAGGATGACGTCATCCGCGGCTCGACCGTGGCCTATGACGGCGACGTGACCTGGCCGCCGCCGCCGCCCAAGGTCGCGGCCATCGCCGCCGCGAAGCCCAAGGAAAAGCCGAAGGAGCCGACCCCCGAGGAGCGCCGCGCGGCCGAGACCGCCGCCTTCCGGGCCCAGACCCGCAACCAGGTCGGGCTGCTCGTCGTCGGCGGCGTGCTGATGCTGGCGCTGGGGCTGGTGGCGCCCGCGAGCTTCATGCAGCATTTCATCGTCTTCGTGCTGTCGGTCTTCATCGGCTTCCAGGTGATCTGGAACGTCTCGCACAGCCTGCACACGCCGCTGATGGCGGTGACGAACGCGATCTCCTCGATCATCATCCTGGGCGCCCTGATGCAGATCGGCTCGGGCTCGGGGCTGGTGATCGTGCTGGCGGCGCTCTCGGTGTTCATGGCCGGGATCAACATCTTCGGCGGCTTCCTGGTCACGCGCCGGATGCTCGCCATGTTCCAGAAATCCTGAGGAGGCCGGCGCAATGGAATTCGGTTTCACCACCGCCGCCTATGTCGTCGCGGCCATCCTGTTCATCCTGTCGCTGGGCGGGCTCTCGGGCCAGGAAAGCGCCAAGCGCGCGGTCTGGTACGGCATCGTGGGCATGGCGCTGGCCGTCGCCGCCACGCTGATCGGCCCCGGTTCGGGCCTGTGGCTGCTGTCGCTGATCCTGGTCGCGGTCGGCGGCGTCATCGGCTGGATCGTCGCCACCCGCGTGCAGATGACCGAGATGCCGCAGCTGGTCGCCGCCATGCATTCGCTGGTCGGCCTGGCCGCGGTCTTCATCGGCTTCAACACCCATATCGAGCTGGCGCGCGTCCTGAGCCTCGATCCCACCGCGCGCGAGGCGCTGACCGGCTTTGCCGCCGTGCTGGCGCACAAGTCCCCGGTCGAGCAGTCGATCCTGCGGGTCGAGACCTTCCTCGGCG
>NZ_SOKV02000114.1:0-2058 GCF_004407025.1 Paracoccus sp. DMF | reverse complement strand
AGTTGGAGCCTCCGGCAAACCCGGCGCGGTTCAAAGAACGGATTGAGCGTCACCGACGCCGCTCGGGTTCTTGGTGTTGATCGACAGACCCTCAGCAACCTGCTGAACGCCCGGTCGGGCATCTCGCCGGAGATGGCTGTCCGGCTGGAAAAGGCGTTCGGCACACCTGCCCGTGAGTGGCTAATGCGGCAGCTTGATTACGAGCTGGCCGAGGTCATGCGTCGGGCCAAGAAGATCAAGGTCGAGCCTTTCCGTGCATCGACCACGGAAAGCGGAGGAACGCATGAACGCCGTCGAGATTGAAGAGGCCATATCCGCGCTCGCCGAGCAGCCGTTCGACGCGACAGAGTTCCCGTTCGCTTTTCTCGAAGCCTTCGGCAACAAGGCCACGACCATCAAGCGGCTGCGTTCGGGCGCATCGAACAAATCCGATGTGGGCGGCGTTCTCCAGACCAGCAACATCCATATTGCGACTACCGACGCAGGTAGCGTGACGGAGAAACTTGCCGCGCTGCGAGCCAGCCCAGCCACGACGCGCAGCAAGGCCAAGTTCATCCTCGCCACCGATGGCGTCACCTTCGAGGCCGAGGACATCGAATCCGGCGAAACCGTTGCCTGCGCCTAGCCGACTTTCCGAACCATTTCGGATTCTTCCTGCCTCTTGCCGGGATCACCACCGTCAAGCAGGTGCGGGATAGTTCATTCGACATCCGCGCCACGAGCCGCCTCAACAAGCTCTATGTCGAACTGCTGAAAGACAATCCCGATTGGGGGAGCGCCGAGCGCCGTCCGCACATGAATCACTTCATGGCCCGGCTGATCTTCTGTTTCTTCGCGGAAGATACCGACATCTTTAACGGCACCGGCCTGTTCACTGCCACTATCGACCAGATGAGCGCACGGGATTCGGCGAACACCCATGAGGTGATCGGCGAGATTTTCCGCGCCATGAACTCGCCGATCAAGGATCGAGCGAGCGCCGCGCTGCCCCGTTGGGCGGATGTGTTTCCCTATGTCAACGGCGGGCTGTTTTCGGGCAGTCTGAACGTGCCACATTTCAGTAAGATCGCCCGGACCTATTTGCTCCACATCGGCAATCTCGATTGGCGGAAGATCAACCCGGACATTTTCGGGTCGATGATTCAGGCCGTCGCCGACGACGAGGAGCGCGGGGCCTTGGGGATGCACTACACCAGCGTCCCCAACATCCTGAAGGTGCTGAACCCGCTCTTTCTGGACGATTTGCGTGAGAAGCTGGAGGAAGCCGGCGACAATCCCCGCAAGCTCCTCAATCTCCGTAACCGCATGGCGCGTATCCGTGTTTTTGATCCTGCCTGCGGCAGCGGCAACTTCCTTGTCATCGCCTATAAGGAAATGCGGTCCATCGAGGCGATCATCAATGAGCGTCGCGGCGAGGCAGGGCGGAAATCGGATATTCCGCTGACCAACTTCCGAGGCATTGAGCTACGCGACTTCCCCGCCGAGATCGCCCGGCTAGCCCTTATTATCGCTGAGTATCAGTGTGACGTGCTGTATCGCGGGCAGAAGGACGCCCTACAGGACTTCTTGCCGCTGGATGCACAGAACTGGATTACTTGCGGCAACGCGCTGAGGCTCGACTGGCTTTCTATATGCCCACCGACCGGAACCGGCGTTAAGCTGGTTGGCGATGACCTGTTTCGGACACCTCTTAATCAGGCGCAGATCGACTTTGAGAACGAAGGCGGCGAAACCTACATCTGCGGCAATCCGCCGTATCTCGGACGTAAGTATCAGTCCGATGAGCAGAAGGCGGAGCTGAAAGCTGTTTTTGCCGGACGATGCAAGGACACGCTTTCCCTCGACTATGTATCCGGCTGGTTTATGAAGGCGGCCGATTTTATGTCAGCGACCTTGGCCGACGCGGCCTTCGTTTCCACCAATTCCATTTGCCAAGGCATACAGGTTTCGTCGCTGTGGCCGGTGATCTTCGCGCGCGAAGTCTCAATCTCGTTCGCTTACCAGTCGTTCAAATAGGCAAACCTTGCTAGGCTCCAGACTCATTAACTTTAGAGCCAG
>NZ_SOKV02000113.1:0-2243 GCF_004407025.1 Paracoccus sp. DMF | reverse complement strand
ACAAGGGTATAATCAATGGGTCCTGACCCTAGCTACAACGCGGGCGTCACCGTTTCGATTGTCGGCTTGACCAAGCGCAAAGGAGCTGCCCGCAGGATATTTTCCATTGAGGATGACGGCACCACAACGGTCAGGGAAGCCGACAACATAAACGCCTACCTTGTGGCGGCGAGCGACGTATTTGTGTCTCCCCGTAGCAAGGTTCCCGATGACCGAACCGCCATGCAGTTCGGAAACCATCCCTACTACGCGAACGACCTCATGCTTCGGCCAGATGAGGCAAGGCAGTTGGTGGCGGTGGAACCGCAGGCCGCTCATTTTATTCGCCCCCTATACGGGTCGAAGGAGTTTATCTCGGGCTCGGCGCGAGCCTGCCTGTGGATCAAGCGCGACACTCTTGAGGAAGCGAGCACAATTCCCGCGATTCAACGCAGGATCGAGGGCGTGCGGGCCGCGCGTCTTGAGAAATCCTCCGATGCCCAAGCACAGAAACTGGTGAATACACCCTATCGGTTCCGCGACCAGTATGAAGCTGTTTCCGATCTTCTCGTTGTTCCAATCGTCAGCTCCGAGAACCGACCCTACCTACCCGTTGGACTCGTTGAGCCAAAGGCCGTGGTGCATAACAAGGCTTTCGCCCTCTATGACGCGCCGCTTTGGAACATGGCGCTGATCGCTTCGCGGCTGCACCTCGTATGGATAGCCACGGTCTGCGTGCGGTTGCGCACCGACTACTCCTATTCCAATACGCTCGGCTGGAACACGTTTCCCGTGCCGAAGCTAACCGACAAGAACAGGGATGACCTGACCCGCTGCGCGGAGGACATATTGTTGGCGCGAGAGGCGCACTTCCCGGCCACCATCGCAGACCTCTACGACCCGGAGAAGATGCCCGCAGATTTGCGCGAGGCACATGAGCGCAACGATGAGGTGCTGGAGCGCATCTATATCGGACGACGATTCCGCAATGATACCGAGCGGCTTGAGAAGCTGTTTGATCTTTATACCAAGATGACCGCATCGGCGGGAACAGCGAAGAAACGGAAGGCGGGGGCAACAGCGTGACTATCGAAAAGAAATCAGTTCCCTCCGTCTCGGTGTCCTATGCCCGCAATGGCAGCACCAACAAGGCGAATGCCCTTGGCATGAGGCCGATGCAGGAGCGCGCCTATGAAAAGCGCGGCGAGCAATATCTTCTTATCAAATCGCCACCCGCGTCCGGCAAGAGCCGCGCCCTCATGTTCATCGCGCTCGACAAGCTGGCGAACCAAGGGCTGAAACAGGCCATTATCGTTGTGCCGGAAAAAAGCATCGGCTCCAGCTTCGCCGACGAGCCGCTGACCAAGTTCGGCTTCTGGGCCGACTGGACCGTGACGCCCAAATGGAACCTCTGCAACGCCCCCGGCGAGGACGGCGGCAAGGTGAACAGCGTCGGGGCCTTCCTTGAGAGCGATGACAAGGTGCTGGTCTGCACCCATGCCACCTTCCGCTTCGCGGTGGACAGGTTCGGCACGGAGGCGTTCGACAACCGGCTGATCGCCGTTGACGAGTTCCACCATGTTTCGGCGAACCCGGACAACAAGCTGGGCCTGCACCTGGGCCAGTTCATCGCCCGGAACAAGGTGCATATCGTCGCCATGACCGGCAGCTATTTCCGGGGCGATGCCGAAGCTGTCCTTGCTCCGCAGGACGAGGCCAATTTCGATACCGTCACCTACACCTATTACGAGCAGCTAAATGGCTATGAGTATCTGAAATCGCTCGACATCGGATATTTCTTCTATTCTGGTGCTTATTCCGACGACATCCTTGCCGTGCTCGACCCAGCCGAGAAAACCATCATCCACATCCCCAACGTCAATTCGCGGGAAAGCACCGGGCAGAAGATCAAGGAAGTCGAACATATCATTGAGGAGCTTGGCGAATGGCAGGGCATCGACCCGGCCACGGGTTTCCAGTTGGTCAAGACGCCGGAAGGCCGCGTCCTTCGTATCGCCGACCTCGTGGACGACGATGCGGCCAAGCGGGATCGTGTGTCCGCCGCACTCAAAGATCCCGCGCAGAAGAACAACCGCGATCATGTGGACATCATCATCGCGCTCGGCATGGCGAAGGAAGGCTTCGACTGGATTTGGTGCGAACACGCGCTGACCGTGGGCTATCGTTCCAGCCTGACCGAGATCGTGCAGATCATCGGCCGCGCTACCCGCGACGCGCCGGGCAAGACCCGCGCCCGCTTCACC
>NZ_SOKV02000112.1:0-2272 GCF_004407025.1 Paracoccus sp. DMF | reverse complement strand
AGTCGGAGAGCGGCATGTAGTTGTCGATGCCGATGAAGTCGATGTTCGCGTCCGACCAGAGCGGGTCGAGGTGGAAGAACACGTCCCCTGTTCCATCGCCGGGCTGGTGGCCGAAATACTCGGACCAGTCGGAAGCATAGCCGACCTTGGTGCCCGCGCCGAGGACTGACTTTACATCCGCCGCCAGCGCCTTGAACGCCGTCACGGCCGGATAGGCGCTGCCGCTGGACCGGATCGTCGACAGTCCCCGCATCTCGGTCCCGATCAGGAAGGCATCGACACCTCCCGCCACCGTGCAGAGATGGGCGTAATGCAGGATCATGCGCCTCAGGCCCCAGTCACCCGCGGGGCCGGTCCAGTTCACGTTGTCGCCCGATACTGCGAACTGCGCCAGGGTGGCTGTACCGAAGAAGCTGGAGACCTGTGTTGCGGCGGCTGCTGTCTTGTCCGCAGTTCCGGCATAGCCCGACGCCGGGGAACAGGTGATCCGGCCCCGCCACGGGAAACTCGGCTGGCCCGGCGTCGCGGCATTCGCGCTGTAGGGGTTCGGCAGCGTGTTGCCGGGTGGCACGTCCATCAGCAGGAAGGGATAGAAGGTGACGCGCAGGCCGCGCGCCTTCATCTCGCGGATCGCCTGCACCACCGCGAAATCCGCAGGTGTGCCGCCATAGACGGGCCGATCCTCGGCATCGCGGCTGACGAGATGGGCGGCGGCCCGTGCCACGCCGTTGACCGTCCACACCTTTGGGCTGGTGACCTTCGTCGCCACCTCGACGCCCGGTTTGATCGAGCAATTGCCCGCGCGCAGGTCATTGCCGAACCAGGCGACGACGAGGCTGACACTCTCGACGGCCGGGGCCATGGCCTGCAAACGGTCGAGGGCCACGACGATATCGGCCTCATCGGGCAGCGCGTTCAGGTTCTCGGCCGAGGTGGTGCCGCCTGTCGTCTGGCCAAAGATGGTGGTCGTGGCCCCGACTGTCTTGCGGACCGCTTCGGTAGCATAGGTGAACTCGCCCGAGGCCGGGATCATGGTCACGGCTTTGACCAGCCCCTCGGCCGTGTCGGGATCCGCGAGCGGCCGGAAGACCTCGAACGAAAGCTGCGGCAGTCGATTGCCGTAGTTCGAGAGCGCCAGTTCCTCGAAGACCACATAGGCTGTCCCGCGATAGGCTGGGGTATTGGTCACCCCCATTTTGGCCGCGATGAAGGGGTCCGCAGCTTGCGCTTCGTCGCCGGGATACCAGCGCCAGGTGATCCCGGTCATGTCGAGCGGCTTGCCGTCCGCCCAGATGCGGCCGATGCCGGTGATCGGGCCTTCGCACAAGGCGACCGCGAAGGAGGCGTAGTAGAGGTATTCCGTCGTCTGGACCCGGCCACCGCCGCCGCCCTTGCCGCCGCCCTGTGTCGTGGTCTTGGTCTCCTCGCGGAAATCCGTGGCCCAGATGATGTTGCCGCCAATGCGCATGCGGCCGTAAAGGCGCGGGATGATCGCGCCTTCCGTGGCCGAGGTGATCCGCAAGCTGTCGAGGCGCTGGCCCTCGATCTTCTGCGCGGGCGCCAGCGAGGACACGATCCAGCTATCGACGACCGAACCGATGGTCGAGCCGATGAAACCGCCGATGGCGGCTCCGGAAAAACCGAGGATCGCGCCACCGAACGCCCCGCCGATGGCGGAACCGACAGCGCCGAGGACAAGCGTGGCCATGGGAAAATCTCAGCGAGCGGGGAAGAGGAAGGCGAAGGCGATGCGGCGTCGCCATGTGGGCGTCAGCGGTTCCTCGATCACGCCTAGTCGCTCATAGGCGTGAAGGAAGGTGCCCGGTCCGGTCAGGATGCCGACATGCTTGGCGATAGCGCGGGGCATCATGCGGAACAGGACCAGCGCGCCGGGTGGGGCATCTGCCGGTGCGATCTCCGGCATCATCGCCCGCGCTCCATCCGCCAGAACCTCGCGCGGACCGGTCTCGCCCCAATCCCGGCTGTAGGGCGGGATCGGGAAGGGCTCCGGCCCGACCACGTCGCGCCAGACACCGCGCGCGAGGCCGAGGCAGTCGCAGCCGACCCCGCGCAAGCTCGCCTGGTCGTGATAGGGCGTGCCAAGCCAGGATCGGGCAGCGGCGATGACGCGGGTCGGATCGGCGGCCTTCACAGCACAGCTCCCTCGTGGCCGCCGTCCTTGCTAGCGTAGCGCAGGACCGCGTCTTGACCTGGGATGTGGGGGAAGCCGCGAAAGTTGGCGACATTGGCGAACTTCGTCCCGCAGGTCGCG
>NZ_SOKV02000111.1:0-2292 GCF_004407025.1 Paracoccus sp. DMF | reverse complement strand
GATGCCCGAAGGTCTTCCTGTCTGCCGTCGCTCTCGCCGCCACCGTCCTGTTCTGGCTATGCACGTGAACGAATCCTGACTCTGGGGTGCGACTTACCGCTTGCGCCTTCTTGGGCGCCGCCGATGTAAAGCTGTTATGCTTTCGCATGAGGGTTTCCACCGACACGCCGAACACCTTACCGATGCGGATTATCATTTCCGGCGCCGGACGTTCGCGAGCGCGGTCAAGGCGCGGGTGACGCCGACATCGGCAGCAGCCGTATCCGACAGGCCGAGAAGTTCGATCACCTCGGTCTTCACGAAGCCGCCGGGATCAGCGGGCGCCATCGTTCGGATACCGCTCATTGCGCTCGCGCCCACGTTTCAGCCGCTTCCTTCGTAATCGGCTCTCATCGTTACGTGCGTCGATCCTGGACGTGACTGCACCAACCGGCGCGGCCCGGAGCTCGCACCTCGCCCGCCCGGGTCCGCTTCCAGGACGGTGCGGCGACCGTCATCACTGACCTGCCAAAGCGCGTCGATTGGGAGCGGACGAAGCTCGCGGCGCTCGTCGAGTGCATCAAGGCTGATGGCGGGATCCCGCCGAATACGTCGACATCTCCTTCGATGTTGCCGAGCGCATCCTGCCTTCGTGGACGAGGCGCAGGAAATAGCCGATGGCGGCCGAGGCACCTTCGAAACGGGACCGGTCGTCCGCGCTGCCTTCGTGGACCGCGGTCACGAGGACATCGTCGATGGCGGGTTTCCGATGCGGCTCGGCCGTGGCCATGCCGACGCCGGGCATGGGCGGCATGTCGGCGACGCGCTCGGCCATCTCGGCGAGATCGGCCTCCGTCCCGGTGGCCTCGCGGATCTGCACGAGCCGGGTCAGCCCGCCCTTGTGATAGACGGTGCCGGGAAGGCGGACGGCCGGGCGGGACATGACGCCGGCGCTCGCTACGGCGCGGGCTCTCGGGGTCGATCCGCTGATCGCTGCCGAATGCCTGCTCGAGATCGAGACAGTGATGGTGCGCAAGCTCACCGAGCAGATAGCAAGCGACGAAAGGCCGGATTTCAGGGCTTAATTTTCTCGATCAGCGTTACGCCCGGCAGTCCGTCGAAATGCGCATCGCAGGTGATCAGGGAGGCGTCTTGGGCGCGAGCGGTGGCGAAGACGATGGCGTCGGCGGTCGCGAGCTTATGCACCCGGCAGGCCTCGGCCGCCACCAGAGCGATTTCGGTGTCGAGCGGCAGGACGTGGCAGAGCTGCGTGAAGGCGATCACCTGATCGGCCTTGTCCTCACCCACCTCGCGGGCGAGCCATTTCGCCAGTTCGAGCTGCACCATGGTCGGAACCAGCCA
This sequence comes from Paracoccus sp. DMF, assembly GCF_004407025.1. Lineage (NCBI taxonomy): Bacteria > Pseudomonadati > Pseudomonadota > Alphaproteobacteria > Rhodobacterales > Paracoccaceae > Paracoccus > Paracoccus sp. DMF. Next base: position 951 of record NZ_SOKV02000111.1, on the reverse strand, counting down.
GTCGGATTGCTCGGGCAGATGCGCAGTCACTGCCTCGCCGGTCGGCGAACCGATCAGCCATTCGATCCAGGCGGACGTGTCGACGAGACGCATCAGACGCGATCCGACCGGTCCCGGTAATCGGTCGCGGACGCACCTTTCGCGATCCCGGCCAGCGCCTCGCGCTTCGGCACCGGCACGAGCAGCACGCCGGTTCCCTTGGGGATGAAAGCGAAGGTCAGCCCGGCTTCCCAGTGCTGGGCCGCGCGGATCGCCTTGGGAATCGAGATCTGGAACTTCGAGGACAGGGTGGCGGTCTCGGACATGTTCCTACCTTCGGTTTATCGATGCGAAAAACGTAAGACAAACGCTCGCCGTTTTCAAGGAATCCCTGACAGATGAGCCAGAAACGCGTCTCCGTCCGCCTCGTCGCCGAAGGCGGCCGGCAGGTGAAGGCCGAGTTTCAGGCGGTCGGCGACGTAGGCGAGAACAGCTTCAAGCGGATCGAGCGGCAGGCCGACACCACCGGCGCGGTGGTGCGCCGGGTTGGGCGTCCTCGGCGCGGCGATCAGCGCCAGCTCGTGGCCTATGCCGACCAGTGGACCGACCTGCGCTCGCGTGTCGATCTCGCCGCCGGCTCGCGGGAAGCGGGCGCGGCCGTCATGGACCGGCTCGCCGCCATGGCGCGGCGGACCTATTCGAGCCTCGGGCAGACCACCGAGTCCTGGCTCGCCAATGCCACGGTCCTGCGCGAACTGGGGCTGGCGACGGCGGAATCGCTGGATTCACCGAGGCGCTGAACAACGCCATGGTCGTCTCGGGCGCGCGGCCTCGGTGCAGAACGCGCTGTTGAAGGCCATGGCCCTCGGCACGCTCATCCGCCGCGCCGACGATCTCGCGGCAATGGTCGCTTTCTTCGAGGCGAGGAACGGCCGCCTTCACGGCTTCCGCTTCAAGGACTGGGCCGATTTC
>NZ_SOKV02000110.1:0-2368 GCF_004407025.1 Paracoccus sp. DMF | reverse complement strand
ATCAGCCTCCGGCAAACCCGGCGCGGTTCAGAAGGTCCGCGCGACGATGGGCACGCCGGATCGGGCTTCGACCCGTTCCGACATTTCCTCGGCCGCATTCTTCGCGAAGGCCAGAAGCAGGATTTCCTCCGGCTGGCGGATGCCCGCCTTGACCAGATAGGCTGCCTTGGCGGTGATGACGCTGGTCTTTCCGGATCCCGCCCCGGCAAGGACCAGAGTCGCATCCTCGTCGACGACAACCGAAAGGCGCTGTTCCGGGGTCAGCGGCTTGCTTTCGATAGTGTCGAAGAACTCCTTCCAACGGTCCAGTTCGGCCGTGACGAAGGCGGCGATGGCATTCGCCCGTGCTGATCGCGGGTCGGCGGCGAATTTTCGGACCGGTGCGATGCGCGCCGCGACCTCTGGACCGATGGCCTCGGCATTCAGCTTTGACAGAAGCGATGCATCCAGAGCCTTGGCGTCATCCAAGAGCGGCGCGATCTTGCACGCCGAGGGATAGTGCGGCGGTGCCGCTAGTCTCAGCACCCCGGCAAGAACTCTGTCCAGCCGCGCCGCTTCCTTCTCAAGGGCTGCGAGATTGACGCGCGTCCAGGCTTCCTTGACCTCTTCCGCGAACTCCCTGGCTGCGACGTGCCCCGCCCCCTTCAGCGTGACATTGTTATGCTCCTGCGACTTTAAGGTCAGCGCAGTTCCGAGCATCCCTTTCCGGAGAACTGGTGCACGGGTCAGCGCCTGCAGTGACACGGTCGCAACCTGACCGCGTCGCGTGATCCTGATGTGATCCCCGTCTAGCGCCATGGCACGAGCAGACATCCCGAAGGGGTCAATCAGGAAACCAAGCAAAGGGCGTTGTTGCAGTCGAATCAATGAACTGGGCCTCGTCGTCGCGTCCTGTCAGCTTGTGCTGCGACCGGCTTGAACTGCAACTGGCGAGTGCACAGACCGTGGTTGGGAGTTCTACAGCTTCATTGGCCGACAAGCGACGAAACCACGCGTTCGTGTCGTGCGGAGATTAGCTCCCACATTCTCCGCATATCTTGCGGTGTTTTTCCTTGCGCTTGCGGAGAATGCGGCCCACAATCGCCGCACTTAGCGCGGAGAATGTCGTGTACATCTGGGAACAAACAGACTGGCCCAGGCTAACCTGGCAGGACGGCAGCATTGCTGCGCCCCTGGCTGCAGTGCGTCACGACCAGGGGCGACTGATAGGCCGGATGGAAGCGCTGGGCTTCAAGCTACGCGAGGAGGCGGTCCTGCAGACCCTGACGCAGGACGTCGTCAAGACAAGCGAGATCGAGGGCGAACAGCTGGACGCCACTCAGGTGCGGTCATCCCTCGCCCGACGGCTTGGCATCGACATCGGCGCCCTGCCTCCGACCGATCGCAATGTGGAAGGCATTGTTGAGGTGATGCTGGACGCAACGCGGAACTTTCAGGCCCCGCTCACCGCCGAGCGCCTTTTCGGCTGGCATTCGGCTTTGTTCCCCACCGGACGCAGCGGCATGACGAAGATCATCGTCGGCGATTGGCGTGATGACAGCACCGGCCCGATGCAGGTGGTGTCCGGGCCCTTTGGCCGGGAGAGAGTCCACTACTCCGCCCCACCCGCACCGCGGGTCGTGGCGGAGATGGAAGCCTTCCTCACATGGTTCAACGCACCGCTGGCCACCGACCCTGTGATCAAGGCGGCGCTGGCGCATCTGTGGTTTGTGACGATCCACCCCTTCGAGGACGGCAACGGCCGCATCGCCCGCGCCATCGCCGACCTGGCGCTTGCCCGTTCGGAGGGAAGCTCGCAGCGGTTCTACAGCATGTCCGCGCAGATCAGGACCGAGCGGAACGCCTACTACGAGCAGCTCGAGCGCACTCAGAAGGGGGGCACGGACGTCACATCATGGCTCCTGTGGTTCCTTAACTGCCTCGGCCGCGCGGTTCACGGTGCCGACGGCGTCTTGGCTGCGGTCGTCGCCAAGGGGCAGTTCTGGGAACGCACTGCGGCGCTGGCGCTGAACGAACGTCAGATCAAGGTGCTGAACCGCTTGCTTGATGGGTTCGAGGGCAAGATGACCTCTTCGAAGTGGGCCATCATCGCCAAGTGCTCGCAGGACACTGCGAACCGTGACATCACGGCTCTACTGGACCTCGGTCTGCTGCGGAAGGGCGAAGGCGGCGGCCGCAGCACGCACTATGAGTTGGTGCTGTGACGGTACTGGCGGCGATTATTCGCCCCGTCGAAGGGGGGGGCTCGTAAAACGTTGACCAGGTGTTGACAAGAATTTGGAATGACAAAAGCCGAGCGTTATGCTCGGCTTTGAAGTCTTTGATAACACTGGTATTTTTGGTTGCGGGGGCAGGATTTGAACCTGCG